>JBFHER010000076.1:0-14656 GCA_041584055.1 Bacteroidales bacterium | reverse complement strand
AGATCTTTTGAGAGGGTAAACACAAGCGCCTGGATTAATTCTATTGGTGGTATGGATGATAACACCACTTACATCGTAAAAGTGGCTGAGGATTGCGAACTCGAAATTTCAGGAACAATTTTTAACCAATAATTTATTTATCATGAAAAATTCATTTTTAAAGTACTTTGCACTGCCGCTGGCATTGCTATTTGTAGTTGTTTTCACAACAGTAGCCAACACAATTGAACCTCTGTCCACCGATTTTAGTAACTATTTCGGAAGCTTTTCAGCGCTTATCGGAGCAATTCCTTTTGTTGTTGAATTCATCAAGGGTTCTCTTAAGATTGAGAATAGCTTAGCAATTCAAGTTGTTTCGTGGGGAACCGGTATTTTTATGTCGTTTCTGGCATGGGTGCTGAACCTTGGAATGTTTGAGAATGTCTTTTGGTGGCAATCTCTGGCAATAGGACTCGGAGCCAGTCTTGTGGCCAACGGCGTATTCGACACCGGATTAATAACCTGGATACTCAAGTTACTAAAGATTACAAAATAATTTGCATTCCCTCACCCTTACAAGAGCTGAAGAAGTG
This sequence comes from Bacteroidales bacterium, assembly GCA_041584055.1. Classification (GTDB taxonomy): domain Bacteria; phylum Bacteroidota; class Bacteroidia; order Bacteroidales; family UBA5342; genus JBFHER01. The sequence goes on along the minus strand of JBFHER010000076.1, from coordinate 14,084 downwards.
CTTCTACGCCTTAGCTGCGATTATAATCGTAGCGAAGGCGTGTCCTTTCAATTATTCATCGTCATGGGCACATTTGTACAAAAAGAAATGAATTTCGGATCTCAAATTATGAAATTTATAATTGGGTGCACAGCCTTTTTTCTTCCCCTAAAAGCGCCCATTAATGCAATTTTCATTTTAATTTCTATCGATTGGATGACTGGCGTATATCGCAGCCTGAAGGCAAATAGGAAATTCACAAGCTACAGACTGAGAAAATCAGTTGAGAAAACCGTAGGGTATGTACTAGCAGTAATTGCCGTATTTGTGCTTGAACAAGAGGTGATAGGTGTTGATTGGGGATTGGTTAAAATTGTTGCTGGTTATATCGCAATTACTGAGGTCGCGTCAATTTACGAAAATATTGCCGCCATCACCGGAAAAGAGTTTCTGCTCGATCTGTGGAAAATAATTAAAAAGAAGTTCGATGACAAGCTTATTAAATAACCTAATTAACAGTCTTTACTCTTGATAAAATGGAAAAATCACAATTTAAAAATTTCGTTGAGTGGGTTTTAAAAGAGACCGGCACTTATAAGCCAGAGGCTGTCAAACTTTTACTTGGAACAGCGGCACAAGAGTCAGCATTTTGCCACTATGCTCGACAGCTTGGTGGAGGACCAGCACTGGGCTTTTTTCAGATGGAACCATTCACCTTTACCGACATTATATTTAACTATTTAAAGTTCAATCCTCGTCTATCAAACAGGATAATTGATCTAGCAAATGTAAAAAGATTCAGATCTGATGATCTGGAATTCAATCTCGTTATCCAGGTGGCTTTTGCAAGAGTACATTATCTAAGAGTTCCTGAGAAGTTGCCAGATACAATTGAAGGGATGGCAAAGTATTGGAAACAGTACTATAACACTCCTCTTGGAAAAGGGAAACCAGAAGAGTTCGTCAGAAACTACAAAAAATTCGTGTTATGAGGCAGTTGGTTAAATTTTTCGCAATTGCGGTATGTTTGTCACAATTGTTTTCCGGTTGCAAACCAGTTGAACGCATCGTTGAGAAAACCATCATCGAGGAAAAGATAGATACTGTTGAACGCCTGGTGAAAGTGAATGTTGAAGTTCCAGTCCATTTACCTGGCGACACTGTGATCCGCATGTCAGATCCAATCATTATCAAAGATGTTAATCCTCTTAATGTGGATCCGGTTTTCGCATTCGGCTCATATGCCTGGAGTAAGGCCCATGTAACAAATAACATCCTATTCAATGAATTGTACGAGATGGACACAACCATCTATGCAAAATATGATAGCCTGGTTACTGTGAATGATGTGCTTCGGACTAAAAGTAAAACAACAATTGTAGAGAACCAGAAGATAATTACGAAAAACAGTAATTTCGCAAAGTTCTGTATAAAGTGGTTTTTCATTTCAATTATAATGGTGATACTAAGTGTTTTATTTTACTTCTTCAATATCGGGCGGAGGTGAGCTCCGCAATTGGAAATTGTAAAACCCTCCACTAACGTAGAGGGTTTTTTGTATATATGCTGTACAGCAGATTTGAATGACAATGAACATGTTATATCTTTATATCTCTTTTTTAAACCAAAAAAACATCTCTATGAAACTTGATTTATTAGTATCCTTTAGTGTTACGAAACAGGAACCTATCAACGAAAGTATTAACCTGGTACAAGACATTTTAATTGATGGTGAAGAAGTCAAACTTGTCTACTCTCATTTACGCGACAAAGTGTGGTTTACTTCTAAACGAATTATTGCAATGGATGTACAGGGAATGACAGGATCTAAAAAAGAATTCAGATCTTTTCCTTTCAGCAAGATAACCTCTTTTGCGGTTGAAACAGCTGGCACATTTGACGGAGATAGTGATTTTCGCATCTGGACTAGCGGAGTCGGTGTTTTTGAAATTAAGTTCCGCAAAAAACTCAACATCAAACAGATTGGAAAATTTTTAAGTGAAAAGGTACTTTAGGAAGTTCTCATCCCAATGCTAAGCATTGGGATTTTGCATTAATAATTAAATACTCTCAAACTTTTTAAATGCATTTCCAGCTCTGCCTATTTTATTTCTAGTATATACCTCTGTGGTCTTAATCGATTTATGCCCATTTTGATAAGTACGATCAATCATTGGGATATCCATTAATTCTGCACGGAGGTTGCCGGAATGCTTCCAGGAGTACAATTTATATTCCTCTGGCATATTTAACTCCTCTCTAATGCTCACAAATCGTTTGCGCATCGAGTTTTTCCCCATTATCATAGTCCCTGGCTGCCTCCCCCTTCCAAACACAAATGATTGTTTATTCAACTCCATCAGTTTGTACTTGTTTCGTAAATCCATTAAAAATTCGCGTGGAATCACAGAGATTCTGTCGTGCTTTGTCTTCAAAACATCCCTTGGTATTGTTATGGTGCCCGCTGCAAAATCAATCCACTTTACGCGCATGTGTCTGATTTCTTTAGGGCGCAAAAAACAATTGAATTCAAATCTCACATACAAACCAAGCTGGGGATCCTTTTCATCAATGAGTTTAAGAAAAGCATCCATATCAAGTTCCTGGATTGGTCGTGGAGCCTTGTCAACTTCTCGCGTACAAACCGGTAATGAATACACCGGACAAACCCGGATCGATTTTTTCTGAATTGCAAGCTCAAAAACACTAACCAATAACTGGCGATATTTTTTAATTGTAACCCTAGACCGTTTTTTTTCATTGATAAGCCATTCGAAGAAATCATAAATAATTTGGTGCTCGAGTGCAGATATATCACATTCCGACAACCCCTTCGTATCTAACCACTGATCAAATATTCTAAGTTTACTTGAGTAAGTTGAAATAGTATCCTTTTCCAATCCGGAGATTGAATCAATAAATTTAGATGCAAAAAACCTGAAGGTCTTGTTCGAAGCTCGTTTGCGTCCGTAAATATTTGCAATGTGAGAATATTGGAGTTGATCTTCGTAAATGACCGATTCATCGTTGTCGAAGGGTGTCCAGCCAGCCTTAAGTTTTTCTGTCCAGTATAGGATCTGCTCTTCGGCTTTGGCATACCTTTCTATGGCAGTCTTGCAAGTATGCAGATGCTTGAACTTTTGGATCCGTTCCATCTTATCTGTCTTAGGATTACGCACAGAAAAATAAACGAACCACTTTTTATTCAGATCACCACCGCGATCATTAAGCTTTGGAAGAATCACTATTTTATTTCTTTTCATCATGATTGAGTTTAAGCCCCACGCGTCAACTAAATCAGTAAACCAAAGAAAAAATGTGAACCCTTGTGAACCGCATTCGGTTCTTGTGAACTTTAAATTACAGACTTCCCATAAATAAAAGGAAGTCTGTAATTGGTCGGGATGAGAAGATTCGAACTTCCGACCCCTCGCCCCCCAGACGAGTACTCTAAACCTGGCTGAGCTACATCCCGAGTGTGTGTTTTCTGTTATTGGGGGATGCAAATATAGTAAAAAGCTAATTTTCCAGAAACATATATTAAGAATTCGTCATGCATTTAAACATTTTAATTAAATTTCTTTTGTCATTTGTAAAAATTCAAGTTGTTAAAATTCAAACATTTAACATTTAGACAGACCATAACTGCATGATTATTAAAAAGTTGCCGCTGTTAAAGTTTGTTAATGCAAGACAATGCTTTGCACCAATCACTATATTTGTTTCATGAAAAGAACATTTATATGGACATTGGCAGGCATTATTGCCATTAGTTTTATTGGTCTTTTTTCCATTCAGGCGGTCATCATCAAACGCCTTGCAGAGGATACACAAGATAAATTCAATCAGATTGTAAAATCTTGTTTGTCTCGTGTAATTAATAACATCGAGCAAAATGAATTAATACGGCCCTTATCACCTGATGTACCTGATTTTTTTGCGGAGAATGAAAGTTCCGCAGTCATCAGTCAGGGAAAGATTGACTTTAAGATTCAAAGCGATGATGGCCTTTCCTCCATTCATGGCAGTTATCAGCAATCCATAGTAAGCGCTACAAGTCCTACAATTCAGCCTTTGAAAGGAAACAATCATGACATCTCTTCAAGAAATAAAATGATACAGGAAAAGCAGGCACGTTTGATGGAACAAAAACGCATTGCTTATGCCAAATCAATGGAACGCATTTTGCAGGCTGAAGCAAAGCCCGTCATTGAACGATTGGACACCAATTTCCTGATGCGCTCAATAGAACAGGAATTATTAAACAACAGTATCAACCTTCCGTTTTATGTATCCATTTACAGTCATAATCAGGGGGAGGTATTCCGAAGCGGGGACTATAAAATTTCAGACAAATCAGCCCTGATCAGAAGACAACTGTTTCCAAACGATCAGAATCCCAAGGCAAACTATCTATGGGTTTACTTCCCCACTAAAAAACAATATATTTTTAAGTCGATGCGTTTGGTAACCCCGACCTTTGTTTTCATTTTGATTCTGGTTCTAACGTTTGTAATTACAATGTATATCATTTTTAAGCAAAAACGCTTATCTGAAATCAAGAATGATTTTATAAACAACATGACGCATGAGTTTAAAACGCCCATCTCCTCCATCTCTCTTGCATCACAAATGTTGAAAGACCCGGGCATCACCAAAACACCGCGCAGCTTATCTCATATTTCTGCTGTTATCAATGATGAATCAAAACGCCTTAGCTTTCAGGTTGAAAAGATACTTCAAATGGCCATCTTTGATAAAGACAAAAGCCGCCTAAAGCTTACTGAACTGGATGCAAGCGAATTGATCAACTCGGTGATTGCAAACTTTTCGCTGAAAGTAACAAACAAGCAGGGGCAAATTGTTTTTGACAATCAGGCGAAAGATACAATGGTGCTGGCCGATGAGGTTCATTTCACCAATGTCATCTACAACTTACTGGATAATGCACTGAAATACACCGTTAATACGCCCTTATTGAAGGTAAAAACATGGAACGAAAAACAAAAACTTCACATAAGTGTTAAAGATAATGGGATAGGGATTAAACGGGAAGATTTGAAACGGATTTTTGAACGTTTCTATCGTGTTCCGACAGGAAATCTTCATAACGTTAAAGGTTTTGGCCTCGGTCTTGCATACGTAAAGAAAATTATTGAAGACCACAACGGTCTGATCAAAGTAGAAAGTGAAATAAACAACGGTACCGAATTTATAATTTGTTTACCCCTAAATACCAATAAAAATGGACGAAAAAACTAAAATTTTGCTTGCTGAAGATGATGAAAATCTGGGCATGCTGTTACGTGAGTATTTAATGGCCAAAGGTTACGATACAGATTTGAAACCCGATGGAGAAGCGGCATACGATGCCTTCATAAAAAACAAGTATAACATTTGCATCTTTGATGTGATGATGCCTAAGAAAGATGGCTTTACGCTTGCTGCTGACATTAAAATGATGAATGCAGAAGTGCCAATCATCTTTTTAACTGCAAAATCTTTAAAAGAAGATATTCTTGAAGGATTTAAACTGGGGGCTGATGACTATTTGACCAAGCCTTTTAGCATGGAAGAATTGCTTTTTAGAATTGAAGCAATCCTAAGACGTACGAGTGGTAAGAAACAGAAAGAGCAACAGGAATACGAATTGGGTAAATTTAAATTTGACACCCAGAAACAAACCTTGTCTGACAGTGAGAAAACGGTAAAGTTAACAACAAAAGAATCTGAATTGTTAAAGTTGCTTTGTTCGCATGCAAATGATGTACTTGAACGGAATTTTGCTTTGAAAAAAATCTGGATTGACGACAACTATTTTAACGCCAGGAGTATGGATGTTTACATCACAAAACTTCGCAAGCACCTGAAAGAGGAACCATCTGTTGAAATTATAAATATTCATGGAAAAGGGTATAAACTGATTAAATAAGCTACTTTTATTGGTGAAAAAAGCTGTGCCTGAGGTACGGCTTTTTTTATTCTTAAATTGCGAACCTGTATTTACAATTTTAGAGTGAATAGAACGTTCTTTTATATCAGATGGGTCGCAAGAATTAACCCTGAAAATTAAAATCTAAGCATGTGAAGGGTGAGAATTTAAAATCCCCCCATGCCCTGAAAAGTAAAAGAAGCCCGAAGAAGGAAAATGAATCGATTTAAGGAAGGTATTTTTGTGGCTTAATATCTATTATCTATTTTTGCATACAAAGATCACTTTATGCCGTCTAAAAAAACACGCAAAACCAAAAAGAACAGAACCTCACTAAAAACCAGGCTTTTAAGCTCCCGACTATCTCACTTTTTGAAGGATGAGAAAACCCGGGTTAGCGTTGGCGTCTTTTTGTTGATAATTACAATTTACATTTCTCTTTCGTTTTTGTCATTTGTTTTCACAGGTGCTGCTGATCACAGCAAACTGGGGCTCCCGTGGATGGAACTCATGGGTTCTGCCGACATCAATGTGGATAACTGGGCGGGAAAAACAGGCGCGTTTATTGCTGAGAATCTTATCAACAGAGGTTTTGGGATATCCGCTCTATTTTATAGTTTTTTTCTACTCATCGTTTCACTTCGTTTACTGAATATAAAATTGGTATCATTGCGGCGAGCCTTTTCCTGGAGTATCCTTGGTCTGATCTGGTTCAGCTTGTTTTTCGGTTTCTTTTTTATTGATAGCGCAGAAGACACGCACTTGTTTCTGGGGGGATTGCACGGTTATTACATGAGCCTTTGGATCAGCAGTGCCATTGGCCGTTTTGGAACGTTTGCCATTATTTTATTCACCTTGCTTCTGTTTATGATCTTTTCCTTCGAGAATACGCTCCCATTTCTCAGAACTCTCCCATCAAGACTTAAACTCACGGCAAAAGGAATCTCTACCAAAGATGTTGAATTCAACCAGGCATCTGCCGACCTTGAATCAAGCGAAGATGAAAATATTGAGACCGATGCATCAGATCCGGAAGAATCATTCGTACACAATTTAACGGTGAGGGATGAAGAGACCATACCATTGGATGAACCTGAAAAAGTTAGTGTATCTGACACGGAGGTCGCAGAGGAAGACTTAAAACTCACCCTCGAAGACAGCGTCAATGAAGAAACTGTTAAGAAGGTGATCAAGACAGAGGAAATGGAAGACTACGATCCGAAGTTGGATTTGTCAAGGTACAAGTACCCTCCTCTACAGATCCTGGAAGATCACAAAGTTGAATTGCAGGTAAATGAGCAGGAATTAATTGAGAACAAAAATAAAATCGTAAAGACCCTTGAAAGTTATGGTATATCCATTGACAGCATCAAAGCAACCATCGGTCCAACGGTGACACTTTATGAGATTGTTCCTGCTAAAGGAATCCGGATTGCAAAGATTAAAAACCTGGAAGATGATATCGCGCTGAGTTTGTCAGCACTCGGCATAAGGATAATTGCCCCCATCCCCGGGAAGGGAACCATTGGGATCGAAGTCCCAAATAAAAATCCTGAAATTGTATCCATGCGCTCTGTGATAGCCAGCAAGAAGTTTCAGGAAAGCAAATACGAACTGCCCATTGCCATTGGGAAAACAATCACCAATGAAACTTTTACATTTGATTTGGCAAAAATGCCACACCTCCTGGTAGCGGGTGCTACAGGACAGGGGAAATCCGTTGGGCTGAATGCGATCATTGCATCTTTGTTGTACAAGAAACATCCTGCTCAGCTTAAATTTGTGATGGTGGACCCCAAGAAGGTGGAATTGAGTATCTATTCACAAATTGAAAATCATTTTCTTGCCAAATTACCTGAAACAGATGAACCCATCATCACTGATGTTCAACAGGTTGTAAAAACACTGAACTCCCTGACCATTGAGATGGATCAGCGCTACGACCTGTTAAAAAAAGCACATGCCAGAAACATCAAGGAATACAATGCCAAGTTTATTAAACGCCGATTAAATCCGGATAACGGACATAAATATCTGCCTTACATTGTTGTAATTGTAGACGAATTTGCTGATCTAATCATGACAGCAGGTAAAGAGGTTGAACTGCCTATCGCAAGAATTGCTCAATTGGCCAGGGCAGTCGGAATCCACATGATCATCGCCACACAGCGTCCTTCCACCAACATTATAACCGGTGTCATAAAGGCAAACTTCCCTGCCAGAATTGCATTTAAAGTGTCTGCCATGGTTGACTCAAGAACAATATTAGACAGTCCGGGCGCAAACCAGTTAATTGGTCGCGGTGACATGCTCATCAGTCAGGGCAGTGATCTGATACGTGTACAATGTGCCTTTATCGACACCCCTGAAGTGGAAAAAGTAGTTGATTTCATTAAAGATCAGCAGGCTTATCCCTCCGCTTTCATGCTTCCGGAGTATGACGGTGAAGCATCGGGTTCAGGAGACACTGCAGCAGACGTGCTGGCCACAAAAGATGCCCTGTTTGATGAAGTAGCCCGTCTCATCGTGGCCCATCAATCCGGATCCACCTCTCTGATCCAACGAAAATTCTCCATTGGCTATAACCGTGCGGGTCGTTTGATGGACCAACTGGAAGCTGCAGGTGTGGTTGGTCCATTCGAAGGAAGCAAGGCCAGAAAAGTACTTATCCCGGATGAATACTCCCTTGAAAGACACTTAGACACAATGGTTTAACAAACGGCACGTTTTTTGATGAGTGATAAACTAAATTAAATAAATGAAACGAATTCTAGCATTTCTAACGGTCATCGTACCACTCACCATACAGGCTCAGTTTAACCCTGAAGCAATTGACATTATCCGGCCAATAACGGAGAATCTTTTATCTTCCTCGGGCATTGAAATTGATTTTGTATTCACCTTTGAAAATAAGCAGGAAGACATTACTGAAACCAATGAAGGAAAAGCTTTTTTAAAAGGGAACAAATACAAGCTGACCATGTTGGGAGTAAACTCCTTCTTTGATGGCAGCTCCCAATGGGTTCACATGATTGATGAGGAAGAAGTCAATATTACAGAACCAGATCCGGAAGATACTGAAGAATTTACACCGGTGAATATTTTCCGGATGTATGAAAAAGGCTTTCGTTTTAAAATCGTTGAAGATGCAGCAGATCAGGTAACCATTGACATGATTCCGGATGATACAGAAAAGCCGTTTCACAAAATAAGATTGAAGCTGGACAAGAAAAACAAAACCTTCTTAATGGTTCAATCCTTTGGTCGCGATGGGATTAACAACATCATCACACTTAAATCCACAAAAAAAGATTTGAACCTGAATGATGATTTTTTTGTTTTTAAAGCCTCTGACTACCCAAATGTGGAAGTAATTGATATGCGATAACAATTAAACAATAAATAAAATGAAATTTGATAATTTGAATTTAAACGATTCATCGGAAGACAAAAAGGAGATTGAAGCCACTGAAAAAACACGCTGTTTAATCATTGGATCAGGTCCTGCCGGTTATACTGCAGCAATTTATGCCGCACGCGCAAACCTCTCACCCATGCTTTATGAAGGAATGCAACCCGGAGGACAGCTAACCACAACCACCGAGGTTGAGAATTTCCCCGGATATCCTTCCGGCATTACTGGTCCTGAAATGATGGAAGACTTAAAAAAGCAAGCTGCACGTTTTGGTTCCGATTTAAGATGGGGAACAGCTACGGCCGCGGATTTAAGCAAACGCCCGTTTAAAATCACGATTGATGATAAAAAAATTATCGAGGCAGAAACATTGATCATTGCCACTGGTGCAACTGCAAAATACCTGGGCATTGATGATGAAACAAAGTATGCAGGACAGGGCGTATCAGCATGTGCTACATGTGATGGATTTTTCTACCGTGGAAAAGATGTTGCAGTTGTAGGAGGTGGTGACACCGCTTGTGAAGAAGCGCATTACCTTGCAGGCATGGCAAAAAAAGTGTACATGATTGTGCGTCGTGATGAACTCAGAGCTTCAAAAGTAATGCAGGAACGTGTTAAGAATACGCCAAACATAGAAATTCTATGGGAACATCAAACCAAAGGTTTATTTGGCGAAAATGGTGTTGAAGGTGCTACCTTATGGCACAAGAAAGGAACTGCCGAAGAAAAAGAAGTGAAAATTAAGATTGACGGCTTCTTCCTTGCCATCGGACACACACCGAACTCTCACATTTTTAAAGACCACCTCGATACAGACGAAGTTGGATACATTAAAACGGTAGCGGGAACACCCAAAACAAATGTGCCGGGCGTATTTGCATGCGGAGATGTGCAGGACAGCATCTACAGACAGGCAGTTACGGCTGCAGGAAGTGGTTGTATGGCTGCAATAGAATCAGAGAGATTCCTTGCGGAAGTATCATAAAAGAAATTATTTATAAATTTGAAAAGGGAGGCCAGTGCTTCCCTTTCTTTTTATACATTTGAAAGAACAAAACAAATAAGCCATGTCATATAAAGCAAATTCAGAGCGATACAAAACGATGTCATACAATCGCAGCGGGAAAACAGGCGTTTTACTTCCTCCTATTTCCATTGGTTTATGGCACAATTTCGGACATGTTGATAATTTTGAAACAGGAAGGGACATATTAAGAACTGCCTTTGACAATGGCATCACGCACTTCGATCTTGCCAACAACTATGGCCCGCCTTACGGATCGGCCGAAGAAAACTTTGGTAAATACATGGCCCTTGATTTTAAACCCTACAGGGATGAACTCTTTATCTCAACAAAGGCAGGGTATGACATGTGGGAAGGACCTTATGGCAACTGGGGTTCCAGAAAATATTTAGTGGCAAGCCTTGATCAAAGTCTAAAAAGGATGGGCCTGGATTATGTGGATGTATTTTATCACCATCGTCCGGATCCGAACACACCACTAGAGGAAACTATGCAGGCGCTGACTGACATTGTTCGCTCCGGGAAAGCATTGTATGCGGCCATTTCAAATTATCCAGCCCTTGAAGCAGAAAAAGCTATAAAACTTCTTAGAGAAAACAAGACACCCTGCCTGATCCATCAGGCGAAATACAGCATGTTTTTCAGATGGGTGGAACAGGATTTATTGGAAACATTAGACAAAAATGGAGTTGGTTGCATTGCATTTTCTCCACTTGCCGAGGGCTTATTAACAAACAAATACCTAAGTGGCATTCCAAAGGATTCCAGGGCTTCCAAAGCACATGGTCACCTGAGCAAAGACTGGATCACAAAAAAACGCATGAATGCAGTCTCACTGCTTAACAAAATGGCTGAAGAAAGAGGTCAAACGCTTGCACAAATGGCATTGGTGTGGCTCCTGCGACTTAAGCCGGTCACGTCGGTTCTGATTGGAGCCAGTAGCACCATTCAGCTAAGAGAAAATATCAAAGCCTTAGATAACAGCGCATTCTCCAGTGAGGAGTTGAAACGAATTGAAGTAATTCTTGACAACAAGGATGAGTTTGCCTGGAATTTGTAGGAAGGTAAGATGGCATAAAATAAGAATACCTTTATTCAATTGTTGAATGATTCGTATGATCATTATAATACGGACCGTCATCGGCAAATATTCTGTTCCATCCAAATGACACCAAATGCGGCTTAAAATAAACACCTCAACGTTGTCTCTTATCAACAATGTTGAAATATTTCATTTGGTGACTTCCTGTTTATTTAATCAGACTTTAATCCCTTTCTCTTTTAAAGCGCTAAGCATGGTTCGTCCCATATCGGATGGTGACTTCACAACATGAATGCCACAGGCTTCCATGATTTTCATTTTGGCGGCAGCAGTATCTGCTTTTCCACCCACAATAGCTCCGGCATGCCCCATTCGTTTTCCTTTTGGGGCTGTCTGTCCGGCGATAAATCCAACCACGGGTTTAGTGCCGTGATCCCGAATCCACTCTGCGGCTTCTACTTCCATACCGCCCCCTATTTCTCCAATCATTACAATGCCATCTGTTTCAGGATCATTCATAAACATCTCAACAATGTCTTTGGTGCTTGTGCCAATCACCGGGTCACCACCAATTCCAACACAGGATGACTGCCCCAAACCAACTTTACCAGTCTGATAAACAGCTTCATAAGTCAATGTGCCTGATCTGGATACAATTCCAATTCTGCCTTTTTTATGAATAAACCCTGGCATAATGCCAACCTTAGCCTCACCGGGAGTGATGACCCCGGGACAATTCGGTCCAATTAATACGATTCCTTTTCCCTGAATATAATCCTTTGCTTTCACCATATCATTCACAGGAATTCCCTCAGTAATGGCGATGATCAGTTTTACACCGGCATCAGCTGCTTCCATAATTGCGTCAGCAGCATAAGGAGGTGGAACAAAAATTACGGTGGTATCAGCCTTTGTAGCCTTTACTGCATCGGCAACCGTATTAAAAACCGGACAATCCAAATGTGTCGTCCCTCCTTTTCCGGGAGTAACACCTCCAACGACATTGGTTCCGTATTCTATCATCTGAGAAGCGTGGAATCCACCTTCCTTACCGGTAAAGCCTTGTACCAGTACGCGGGAATTTTTATTCAGTAAAATTGACATTTCGTAATAAATAGGGTTTAAAAATTTTATACGTTATAGAAACACTTACAAACATCTAAATGTTTAGATAAAGATAATAAAAAAGACATCCCTTCCGAGATGCCTTCAATATATTGATAAAAAACGTGTTTAGAAAATGACTCCTAAACGGATTTTCTACATATTCATTCCGCCACAAACATGAATTGTTTGCCCAGTCACATACTGTGAAAGATCAGAAGCAAGGTACAAAGTTGTTTTTGCCACATCTTCCGGGGTGCCACCTCTGCGAAGAGGTATAGACTTTGCCCACTCTTTTTTAACATCTTCAGACAATTTATCTGTCATCTCCGTGATAATAAATCCCGGCGCAATAGCATTGCATCGAATGTTTCTCGAGCCCAGCTCTTTCGCAACTGACTTGGTAAACCCAATCATTCCTGCTTTTGAAGCGCTGTAGTTTGCCTGTCCAGCATTACCACTTACACCAACCACAGAACTCATATTTACGATAGAACCTGAGCGTTGTTTTAACATTGTTGGCTGAACTGCCTTGGTGAAATTAAACACCGATTTTAAGTTTACATTGATTACCGCATCCCACTGATCTTCAGTCATACGCATCAACAGAGAGTCCTTTGTAATCCCTGCATTATTCACGAGCACATCCACCTGACCAAAGTCTTTTACGATCTTAGCCACAACGTCCTGTGTATCCGCAAAGTTGCTTGCATCTGAGGCATAGCCTTTCGCTTTCACACCCAGGGCTTCAATTTCTTTCTCTGTCGCTTTGGCATTATCATCATAAAAAAGATCGGTAAATGCGATATTTGCACCTGCCTTTGCCAAATAAATGGCAATAGATTTTCCAATTCCACGGGCTGCTCCCGTTACAATTGCTGTTTTTCCTTCGAGTAAATTCATATTGAGAATGTTTTATTCGGTGGCAAATATAATTAAAGATTTTCATCATTCAGAATTCACCTAAATCTACTTCCCAAATCATTCTTTAATCTTTTTCCTTTATTGGGAAAAAATAAGTGTTTAGCTTTTGGGGATATGAAAAAAACTTCTATTTTTGCATCCGCCTAAGACAAAGAACGGCGTGTTCTTTTTGAGGCAATGCTTTTATGAAAATTCACCCTGAAAACATTTCAGAATTCAGCGTGATTGTTCAATACCTTGGAGAGATGGCAGAGTGGTCGAATGCGGTGGTCTTGAAAACCATTGTACTGCAAGGTACCGGGGGTTCGAATCCCTCTCTCTCCGCCTTCGCCCGCCGAAGTGCTGATGCATATCAGTACGAAGGCGGGCTTTTTTTTTATATCTACCTTGCTGCGAAGAATGAGTTGCGGGCTACGGCGCACAAGTCCGCCAACAAGAACTTAATGAATAATATCCCAGAGCATATAACTTAATCCGATATAGTAATATTGCTTACCTTAGATTCCATATCAGTACGAAGGCGGGCTTTTTTTTTATATCTAACTTGCTGCGAAGAATGAGTTGCGGGCTACGGCGCACAAGTCCGCCAACAAGAACTTAATGAATAATATCCCAGAGCATATAACTTAATCCGATATAGTAATATTGGTTACCTTAGATT
>JBFHER010000075.1:0-14714 GCA_041584055.1 Bacteroidales bacterium | reverse complement strand
TATTCTTTTATTTCCTGCAAATATAAAAGAAGCCACTGAACAGATTCATGACGGCTTAAATTCTGGCACAATCTCTATGTCGGATTTAAATGCGCGGGTGCTAAAAATTTTGCAGCAAAAATATGTTCTTCAACTCCACAAATCCATGGAAAATGGAACATTCAATGAAACGAAAGCACAGGCCGTTGTTGATAGGGTTGTTGGACAATCGCTTACTGTGCTGAGAAATGAAAACAATACATTGCCCATCAGAGATTTAACAAAAAAAAGCGTTGTCATTTCCTTTGATAACAACAACAAAGATCAGTTTAGGGAAATGTTAAGTATGTATGGTGACTTTCAGTGGATGAATCTGAAGGATAAAGAAGGAAATCTCACTACAGATATTGTTGGGATTGGTGCTTATGATAGAATTATTTTGCCAATTTACGGTTCTGTCAGCAGTATGAAAAATAACTATGGCCTAAATAAATTAATTAAAGAGCTCGTTGCATTTCTGCCGGCGGAGAAAGAAATAATTGGGGTGCTTTTTGCCAATCCTTATGCCTTACGCAATACTGAAGACTCTTTTTTGGATAAATTTGACGGGTTTGTTGTTGCTTACGACAACCGTGATTTGATTCATGAAAAAGCGGCACAGCTCATCGTTGGGGGAATCTCAGGCAGGGGCGAACTACCTGTAAGTCTATCAGATAAATACCCTGTAGGTTTTGGATTAAAAACAGATAAAAGCAGGGTAGGTTTCACCTCTTTTCTAAATGAAGGATTCTCTCCATTGATGATTGAGCAGATCGATTCTGTTGTAAATGATGCAATAAGTGACGAGGCGACGCCGGGGTGTCAGGTACTGGTTGCAAAAAATGGAAATGTTGTTCTGAACAAGTGTTATGGTTTTCATACCTACGATCATTCAGTGCCCGTTGTCTGGCATCATTTGTACGATATTGCATCTGTTACAAAAGCGATTTGTACAACACCTATTATAATGGATCTGGTGGAGCACAACCAGTTGGATTTGAATCAGCAGTTGGCCGATTTTCCAGGTGTTGCTTCCGACGCATTTAAACAAAACATAAAAATCAAAGAACTGCTATTGCATCAATCAGGGCTGCAACCTTTTATTCCCTATTATCTTTATGTGCTTGATGAGGCAAAACTGAAGGAAGGTTTATTTTTTAATCGGGAAACACCCATCTTTTCAATTCCTCTGGGTGCTGGTTTATTCGCAAACAAGAAAGTTAGTTTTAAAAAAGACTGGGTAAGCCGAAAGCCGGAGGCCGGATTTCCATATAAGGTGACAAACAACATGTATTTATTTGGTCCACTAAAAGATTCGATTTTTACCTGGATAGATACCAGTCGGGTTGATTCATCAAAATTGTATCGTTACAGTGACCTTAACTTTCATTATTTAAAAGCGGTGTCAGAAAGCCTGACAGGAGAATCCATTGATGCATATGCAGAGTCACATTTTTACAAGCAGCTTGGGATGAACAGTACCTTGTTTAATCCTCTGGATAAGTTCGATAAGTCTGAAATCGTTCCAACAGAAATGGACTTGTTGTTCAGAAAAGGGTTGGTGCATGGACAGGTGCACGATCAAAGTGCAGCCATGCAGAACGGTGTTGGCGGCCATGCGGGATTGTTTTCAAACTCGGTGGATTTGGTGAAGTTCTCTCAGATGCTTTTGAATGGAGGAACTTATGGTGGGCACACTTACTTTAACTGGAAAACAGTAGATTTTTTTACACATTCAGGAAATAGCGAAAACCGAAGAGCATTGGGATTTGATAAACCTGAAGCGGACTCGACCAAAATTAGTCCTGTTTGTCCTTCCGCTTCAATGTTGAGTTATGGCCATTCCGGTTTCACCGGTACAATGGTTTGGATTGATCCGGCGTATGAGCTTATTTATATTTTTTTATCTAACCGAATTCATCCAAATGCATACAATAGAAAGTTAATAGACAATAATGTTCGGACTAAAATACAGGAGCTTATCTATCAGAATATGCATGATTTTAATTAAAAATCTTACATTTGTTTGACCTCAGTTAATTTTTTTTTGTGAATTCAGTTCAAGCGTACATAAGCAGATTTATAATCTACTTCTTTATATTACTAATTCCGGTTGGAGTGATTGGATATATGTATTATAATAGCCGTGTACAGAGGTATATTCTTTCAACTAACAATGAACAGGAAAAGGAAATAGAATTGAGAACCGGGCGAATGGTTGAATATTTTCGTTTCATCGATTCAGAATTAAAATCCATCGCAAATCAGGAACAGATTCTAACTTTTTTCAAAGGGACTGAGGTCGAAAAAGCAAAGGCTCGAAAGAATTTGACTGATCAGTTTTCTGAATTAATGACCTATACCGGATTGTATGACCAGATCCGGGTTATAGATGCCTATGGTGATGAGCAAATCCGCGTGAATTATGAAGGAAGGATTCCTCATGCCGTATCCAGGGAGGACCTTCAGTTTAAGGGAACCAGGGATTTTTTTAAGGAAACAATTAAGTTAAGGAAAAATGAAATTTACCTTTCACAATTTGATCTGAATCAGGAAAATGACTTTATTCAATATCCGGTGAAGCCTGTGATACGCATTGCCACGCCAATTGTTGATGCAGATAATTCTAGAAAAGGTGTCCTTGTATTCAATCTCCTGGGAGAAACATTTTTACATTCACTTCGAGATATGGGTAAGAAAGAAGGGTGGCAAACCTATATGCTGAATGATGAAGGATATTATCTAATGGGGCCTGATCCATTAAAAAACTGGTCGTCTCATCTGTTAGAAGGATCAGGATTCAAGTTTGAAGATGAATTTCCAAGGATCGATCGCTTGATGAGAAGTACAGATAAGGCCACTGTTTCAACTGCCAAAGGAATATTTTCGTTTTGTACAATCAGTGAATACAACTTTAGCAAAGTGAATGTGGATGTCACTCATATCTCTGAAACATGGTACATTGTCAGTCACTTACCACAGGCACAGCTGAGAAAAGGAATTGCAGGTCTGTTTGACTTTAAGGATATTTTACTATTGACTTTTGGGCTTGTTTTTGTTGCTTCTTTAAGCTTTCTGTTTACGAGTATGGTGATACGAAGAAAGCTTTTTGAACAGCGCTTGATTGAATCAAGTCATGATTTGAAAGTGGCCAATGGCATGAAGGATAAGTTTATATCTATTCTGGCACACGATTTAAAAAACCCACTGGCGTCTGTGACCGGATTTGTGGACATTTTGAGAGACGACTTTGTAAACATGTCTTCAGAATCGCGGCATAAGATTGTTACCGCAATGGATAACTCTACCAAAATGTTGATTCGCCTGATTGATGATGTTTTAATCTGGGCAAGAAATCAAAACGATGCTGCGGTGCAGGAACCAGAGATAATCTTTGTGAATAAAATTATTGACGATGCGGTTCGCTTTTCGCATATGCAGGCTTCTAAAAAGGAGATAAAGTTAAAAATAAATGCCCAGGAGGAATTCTTTGCGATGGCTGATCCTCAGATGATTGAAACCGTTTTAAGGAATCTTATTTCCAATGCCATAAAGTTTAGTCCGAGGCATGGGAGTGTTGAAGTTGGAGTCAAGCAAAAAGATGATACCTATGTGGTGGTTTATGTTTCGGATAATGGGGTAGGAATAAAGGAAAAAGCAAGGAAGAAACTGTTTTCGCTTGAAGGATTTCAGACCACGCCTGGAACAGAAAATGAAAAAGGAACAGGAATGGGTTTAATTATATGCAAGGATTTTGTTGAGCGAAATAATGGCACCATTTGGGTAGAATCAACGGAAAATAAAGGCTCAACCTTTAAATTTACTTTGTTGGCGTATCATGAATAAACTAAAACTACATTGGAAAAGTATGTTGTGGGCTGTTGTGATTCTCGCCCTGCTGATGATCAAAAAAGTACCTGTGGAGCCTCCTGAGTTTAAAGTGCCCGGACTGGATAAGATTGTTCACTTCGGCCTGTTTTTCGTTCTTTCATTTTTGATCTTCTTTGAACAACGTTCATTTAATAGAAGCGAAAACTGGTTTCCGGTTCTTGTGGTGTATCCGGCCTTATATGGTGGTATTCTGGAAATAATTCAATGGGGCTTGATAGAAGGTCGTTCCGGGGACTGGTTTGATTTATTGGCTGATACAACAGGCGCTCTTCTTGTGTTTCTGATTACAAAAAAAGGCAGATCCCGAATGAAACCTGCCTCAACCAGTATTTAAGTATTTTTTAAGCGATCAAAGCTTTGTATTGATCAGCATCAAGCAAATCATCTAATTGTGTTGCATCCGAAACCTTCACTTTTACCAACCAGCCTTTTCCATAAGGATCTTTGTTTACAATCTCAGAATCATCTTCAACAGCTTCATTCAGCTCCAAAACCTCACCATCAACAGGCATGTAAACATCTGAAACAGTCTTTACGGCTTCTACTGTCCCGAAAACGTCTTCTTTGCTCAAGGTTTCGCCCACTGTTTCAACCTCAACAAATACAACATCACCCAATTCTCCCTGGGCAAAATCAGTAATTCCGATTGTTGCAATATCTCCATCTACCTTAATCCATTCGTGGTCTTTTGTGTACTTCAATTCTTGTGGAATATTCATGGTTCTATTTTTTTAATTTTGAAAAGTAAAAGTAATAATTATAGCGGATGTGAAAAATAAACACAGCTATTTTTTTGATTCCTGACATCCGATCGCTGTAATATTTTTTACATTTGTCCAGGCACAATTTTTATCATGAATAGCATCGAAGAAAAAATCATAAGACTAAGACAGGAGCTCACAACTTACAATCATCATTACTATGTGTTAAATGAATCACTGATCTCAGATCAGGCATTCGACGGCATGATGAAAGAGCTTGAAGCTTTGGAGGTACAGCATCCGGAGTTCGCGGATCCAAACTCCCCAACACAAAGGGTGGGAAGCGACCACGATCAAAATTTTAAACAGGTAAAACATCAATACCCCATGCTGTCGCTGAGCAACACCTACAGCGAGGCGGAAGTGCGTGATTTTGATGCAAGAGTGAAGAAAGTAATTGGTGATGCGTTTCAGTATGTTTGTGAGTTGAAATTCGATGGCGCCTCTATTAGCCTGAGCTACGAAAACGGTGTGCTGATTCGTGCCGTTACCCGTGGTGATGGAGAGCAGGGGGATGATGTTACTCAAAACATTAAAACAATACCATCCATCCCTTTGAAATTAATGGGGGCAGCCTTTCCTGAAAAATTTGAGATCAGGGGTGAAATTTTAATGCCCTTTCGCGTATTTGAAAATCTCAACCGGGAAAGAGAAGAAAGGGGAGAAGCATTGCTGGCAAACCCTAGAAACACAGCCTCCGGATCTTTAAAACTTCAAAAATCAAGCGAAGTAAAGAAAAGAAAACTGGATGCTTATTTATACTATTTGTTGGGTGATGATATGCCTGAGGAAGGACATTTTGAAAACCTGACCAGAGCTAGGTCCTGGGGATTCAAAGTGAGTGAACACATGGCGTTGTGTGCAACAATTGAGGATGTGTTGGCTTACATTCATCGCTGGAATACACAACGTCACACTTTGCCAGTAGCAACAGATGGGATTGTCATCAAGGTCAACTCAATGCACCTGCAACGTCAATTGGGAAATACAGCAAAATCACCACGATGGGCCATTGCTTATAAGTTTGAATCAGAGCGTGTTGTTACACGTTTAAACAGCATCAGTTATCAGGTGGGCAGAACAGGTGCTGTTACACCGGTTGCGAATCTTGATCCTGTTCAAATAGCTGGCACGGTTGTAAAAAGAGCTTCCTTACATAATTCTGATATCATTCAAAATCTGGATTTAAGGATAGGTGATATGGTATGGGTTGAGAAAGGAGGTGAGATCATCCCTAAAATTGTTGGTGTGGATAAGGAGGCAAGAATTTTAGTGAGTCCTCCCATTGCGTTCATAAAAAAATGTCCGGAATGTGGGACAGAATTGATACGACCAGAAGGAGAAGCGGCTCATTATTGTCCCAATGGGCTTGGGTGTCCACCTCAGATCAAAGGAAAGATGGAGCATTTTATCAGTCGCAAGGCAATGAACATTGAATCCATGGGGCCGGAAACCATTGATCTTCTGTACAGGGAGGGATTATTAAAGGATGTTGCGGATATCTATGAAATAAAACAGGAAAATATTGTAGCGCTCGATAGAATGGGTGAGAAGTCGGCAACGAATATCATTGAAAGCATCCAACAATCAAAGCAGGTGCCATACGAACGCGTTTTGTTTGCGCTCGGAATTCGTTATGTGGGTGCAACGGTAGCAAAAAAGCTGGCAATGGCTTTGAAAAACATAGATAACCTGATGCACGCTGGTTTTGAAGAGCTAATTTCAATTGATGAAATCGGTGACCGGATTGCTTTAAGCGTTCAGGCATTTTTTAAGGATGAAAAAAATATCCTCCTTGTGCAACGTCTTAAAAAATCAGGATTGCAGTTTCAGTTAAGCAACGAAAAACAGGAACAACAATCGGATATTCTAAAGGGTTTAAACATTGTGATTAGCGGAACCTTTCAAAAGTATTCAAGGGATCAGTTAAAACAAATGATTGAGGACAATGGTGGAAAAAATACAGGTTCAATATCGAAGATGACAAGTTATTTATTAGGAGGAGATAACATAGGGCCTAGCAAATTAGAGAAGGTGAAAAAACTTGAAATCCCCATGCTGTCTGAGGATCAGTTTTTAGAATTAATAGGGAAACAATAAAGTGATAAAATTCTTTAAAAAATACAGACTTTCAAAAAAAGTCAGGGAGATAAAGACTAGCCACAGACGAAATCGGGCCTTTATGGACTTCCATAAGGCACGAACGGTGTTGCTTATTTTTGATGGCACCGACGTGTCGCGTTTGGGGCGCATCAATAAGATTATTGATGCCATGAACCGCGAGGGGAAGGACGTAACCGCTTTGGCTTTCTACAATGATAAATCGCTAGCCGATGTTTGTCTGACTCAGGACAAAATTGATTTTGTTTCAAAAAGTGAACTTACTTCATTTGGTTTTCCTGAAGAGCACATTATTCAGGGGTACTTTTCAAATACCTATGATCTGGTATTGCTGCTTGATATGGTGTATTGTGAAACAACTGCTATGATGACGGATATAGCAGATGCAACATTCAAAGCAGGTAAAGCATCGGTTGTTGCCGAAGATAGTCTTGATCTTGTTATTGAATTGAAAGATGACAAGGATGAAACATTTTTAGTGGAACAAATAAAATATTATCTTCGCAGCATCAAATCCGGCTCATAAATTTATGCATTCAGAGGATTTAAAAAGCAAAAAGGACAAAATAAATGGATAATTCCAGGTTTAGAGGATTAGGGGTTGCAATGGTTACACCTTTTAAGGAGAATGGTGCAGTTGATTTTGATGCATTAAAAGAAGTGACCAAACATATTTCAAAGGGTGCGGACTACCTTGTTGTATTGGGAACAACAGCAGAAACTCCTACCCTTACCGATGAGGAATCGGGTGAGGTGCTGGATGTTATTGTTTCAGTAAACAATAAGAAACTCCCAATAATGTTAGGAGTAGGAGGGAATTGTACGCGATCTGTTGTGGAAAAGATAAAAGCGGTAGATTCCTCTAAAGTCGATGCAATTTTATCCGTACAGCCATATTACAATCGTCCTACACAGGAAGGACAATATCAGCATTTTGCCGCTATCGCCAAAGCAACTAAAATACCTGTAATGCTTTATAATATTCCGGGGCGTACAGGCGTGAATATGGAAGCTCAAACAACCGTGCGACTGGCAAAGGAATTTGATGCCATTTTTGGAATAAAAGAGGCCTCCGGTAATTTAGATCAAATGGAACATATTATCAAAACGTCACCGGACGATTTTTTAGTTGTTTCCGGGGATGATGCACTGGCAATTCCGCTTATATCCCTTGGTGGAGACGGACTCATATCTGTGATTGGGAATGCATTCCCGGTTGAAATGAGCGAACTGATTCACTCAGCACTGAAAGGTTCCTTCGTGAATGCTAAAAAAATTCATGATACACTTTTGGGTTTCTTTGACCTCTTATTTCTTGATGGAAATCCTGCTGGAATCAAAGGGCTTATGACTTACATGGGACTTTTGGAAAATAATCTCAGATTACCGCTTGTTCCAGCTACAGAAAATACGCTGGCTCGCCTGAAGGAGCGTTGGGAAGCTTTTAAATAACATGCCTGGCTTTTTATTCTTTTTGTATCAGTATAGAGTTATTCCGGATTAGAGTGGTTGATGTTTAAGGGTAAGTTGCTTAAATATAGTGCTTTAGTTTAGGTTTTGTTGTGTGTTCGTTATGTATGCTTTTTGTTTTTTACTTTTCAAAATTACCTTTTTAAGAATAACACTTTCAGCAAAGTTCAATTTTTTGGCAGAGTATAGATATTTTTAGTTAATTTGTATGAGTAATATGAATTGTTCCAAAAATTGTTTACCATGGAAAACAATGAGCTTAAACCCGGGTTGAACGATGACCAGCCCGAAAAGAAAGATGCCTTCGTTGAAGAAACGAAAGAAAAAACAGATGTAGCGTCTGAACCTGTTGAAAAACCTACGGATGAAGCCGCGGCTGCTGTTTCTGCTGATGAGACTGATCTTCAGGATGATGTAATTAAACCAGAACTTGATCAGACTGCCACAGTTGATGCAGCGCTTCCTGAGGAAGTTAAGTCTGAAAGTGAGGTGAAAGATGATGCTGATGAAGAAGTTGCTCCAACGTTAACCAAGAGTGATTCCGGGGCTGATATGGAGTCGGCTGTTACAGAAAAAAAATCCGAGTCACACACGGATAGCAATGCTGCAGAAGAAGTTAAAGTGCCAGCAGTTGAGATCGATGCAATTGATCACGATCAATTGGATAAAAGTGGATTGGTACGTCGTTTGAATTATTTCCTTCAAAACATAGATATTAGTTCTTCCGAATTGCGCGATGAAGTAGAGGCCATTAAAAATAGCTTCTACAAACAGCATAAAAAAGAGGTACAGGAAATTCGGGATCGTTTTCTACAGGATGGCGGTGATGAAAAGGACTTTCGGGTTGCCCCCGATCCTCAGGAATCTTTATTAAAAGATATGCTGAATGCTTATCGTGAACAGCGCCTTGCTGCTCATAGAAAGATGGAAGAGCAAAAGACAGCGAACCTGGCATTAAAATATGAGATTATTGAGGAAATAAAATCTCTGGAACAAGGAGAAGAGTCTTTGAATCAGACGTTTAAAGTTTTTCGGGATTTGCAGGATAGATGGCGGAATTCCGGACCGGTGCCACAGGCGAATGTGAAGGGTTTATATGAAACCTATCACCATCATGTTGAACGATTCTACGATTACATAAAAATAAATAAAGATTTACGAGACCTCGATTTAAAAAAGAATTCTGAAGCAAAGCTGAAGTTGTGTGAACGCGCAGAAGGTCTGAATGAACTTGAAAATGTTCTGGATGCTTTTGCAGAGCTTCAGGAACTGCACAATGAGTGGCGTGAAGTGGGGCCGGTGCATAAGGATGAAAAGGAACCTCTTTGGGAGCGATTTAAAGAGGCGACAGCTCAGATTAATAGAAAACATCAGGATCATTACGAGGAAATAAAGAAAGGTCAGAAAGAGAATTTAGATAAAAAAACTGCACTTTGTGAAAAGGTCGAGGCGATCGCTGAAGGAAGCTATGATAAACCCAAAGTCTGGAATCAGAAATCTGATGAGATTCTTTCCATCCAAAAGGAATGGCGTACAATTGGTTTTGCCCCTAAGAAGTACAATACAAAGATCTATGAACGTTTTCGTGCCGGCTGTGATGTCTTTTTTAATAAAAAGCGCGATTATTACCAACACTACAAGGATATTCAGGATCAGAATTATGAGCAGAAACTAAAATTGGTTGAACTGGCAGAGTCCTTAAGAGGCAGTACAAACTGGAAAAAAGATTCTGATACCTTGATTCGCATCCAAAAAGAATGGAAACAGGTTGGACCTGTTCCCCGAAAGCATTCTGATGCAATATGGAAACGCTTTAGGGGAGCTTGTGATGACTTCTTTAACAGAAAATCTGCTTATTTCAAAAATATAGATTCTGTTTATGAAGAAAATCTAGCGAAGAAAAAAGAAATAATCGCCAAGGTCAAAGCCTTTAAGGTCGGAAAAGATGATAAAGAAGCCTTAGCGCAGTTCGAAACGTTTAAGCAGGAATGGAATGAGATCGGGCATGTCCCCTTTAAAGAGAAAGATGCGATTTATAATGAATTCAGAAATGCATTAAATGCGCATTACGACAATCTGAACATGGACGATATGCATAAGGAGGTGGAAAGGTTTAAGTCGAAGATAGATGACATGCAACAAGCTCCCAACTCCTATGATAAGGTTTCAACAGAACGTCAACGTCTGTTTAATAAATTAAAGAAACTCGAAAGTGAAATTGCAACACTTGAAAACAACATAGGTTTCTTTTCAAATAGTTCGAAGTCAGAATCCTTATTGAAGGATTTTGAACGAAAGATTGTTGAAGCCAAGGAAAGGGCAAAGGTTATTGAACAGAAAATAAATCTTCTGGATAAAATATAGAAAGGTAAACGCGGCAATTGAGTGCCGCGTTTTTTTTGCAGTCTTTTTATATGCTCTCTAAATGATGCCAAACAAAGAAAGGGATGTGCTCTGGCTGTCGCAAATGCTTTTTTTAAGATGCAGAATACTTCGGCTTTTCCCGGCAACATAGCTTCATTTGCACAAATGATTTTTATTTGATTTGCTATTAGCGCTTCATCCTCCTATGAATTCAGCAAAAATTTTATATTTTTACAGAAACCCAGCGGAATACAATATTTAAAACCAGTATGTTATCAGAAAGTGAAAACATATCAAAAACCGACCGCCTTCTGCTCAAGCAGTATAATGATAGTGGCAGTTCACATTGTATTGGTCAGCTTTATGAAAGATATATACATCTGGTTTATGGTGTTTGTATGAAGTACCTTGAAAGCAGGGAGCAAAGTCAGGATGCCGTAGTGGAAATCTTCGAAAAGCTGTTAGTCCAAATCCCTGAAGAGGAAATTACAAACTTCAAAACATGGTTATACGTCGTAACAAAAAATCACTGTCTGACTAAAATAAGACAAAAAAAGGTGCAATTTCTGGACGGACTTGAGGAGCTTATTTCTGATAGCTTCATGGAGTTAGAGGCGCTTTTTCATCCGAAGTACAGAGATTCTTTGGAGGACAGTGCAGTTGACAGATTGAAAATCTGTTTAGAGAACCTGAATGCGTCTCAAAAGGAATGCATAATTCTGTTCTATTATCAGGAGAAGTGCTATCGGGAAATTGCTGAAATAATGTCTTCTGATGTTAAGACCGTGAAAAGCATACTCCGGAATGGAAAAAGAAATTTAAAAATTTGCCTTACACAAAATGATGGCTAAGAAAAGGCAAAATACAAGCAATACAGGTCCTTTATCCTGGCAAACCATCAAAATATATTTGGGTGGAGAGCTGTCGGATAAAGAAATGTATAATCTTGAACGGAGAACACAGAATGAGCCTTTTGAACAGGAAGCCATTGATGGATTTTATGATCATGCGCCGGCTTCAATGGAGAATGATTTGAATGAACTGCACATCAAAATACAACGTAAAACAGGAAACACACTAAAATCTCCGACATCGGCCCGCTTTTCTATGCACCCGAAATTAATCGCAGGAATCGCTGTTTTGATTGTGCTTATACCTTTGTCAATCCTCTTGTTGATGCGAACCACTGGTCGGTCGTCTGAGTTGCCTGAGGACATTGAAATGGAAACGTCAGAACAAAAAAGCATTGTAAAAAAGGAAAGTCACGCTATAATAAATGATAATTCAGATAACGAAAATGCTGAAAATCAACTTAAACCAGCCTTGAATGTTTCGAATGGGACACAGGAAAGGACGTCACAAACGTTAAAACGGCCCAGGGCAGATACCAGCGCAAAGGAGGTGATGGACAATTTGGAAAAACAAAAGCTGGACGAGGATAGAATTGTTTCTTTCACAGAACAAAGTGTTGAAATAAACCCCATACTAAATACAACAATCCTGGAGACGGAGGAGGGATCGAAAGCGAATACTTCTGAAGAAAAAGACAATGCATCGGCAAAAGTGTCTTTGAAAAATGAAAGAGATATTTTATCAAGGACTCCGGCACGTCCTCCCGGAGGGATGGAAGGTTATGTTGCATATTTGAAATCTCAATTATTAAATTATTCAAAAAATGCAAAAGGCACCTTCGTTGTTTCGCTATCGGTGGATGCACAAGGTGTAGCAAAAGATGTTGTTATACGGGAAGGAAGTAACAGAAGAACAAACAAAAGATTGCAGAGCATTGTTTTAGAAGCACCTGCCTGGACGCCGGCAAGTGAAAAAGGCAAAAAAACGGAGGATTCTGCAAGCTTCAAATTAGTCATAGAGTAATTTTTGAATTTAAGAACATGATAAAACTAAATACTACAATTTACGGCATTCCCATTTCAAGTCCGGTTGTTGTGGGAAGTTCAGGTCTTTCTTCCAAGCCGGAGACCATACTGGAAATGAAAAAAGCAGGTGCTGGAGCGCTAATTCTTAAATCAATTTTTGAAGAAGAAATCCTTATTGAACATGAACTTCTTATGAAAAACAGAGGTCGTTTTGATGAAGATTATGAGTTTCTGGATTATTTTGATTACCAAATCAAACAAGATCGTCTCAAAGAATACATAGATCAGATTAGAATGAGCAAGTCACTCGCCGGCATTCCTGTGATTGCATCCATTAATTGTATTTCGATGGGAGAATGGACGCCTTTCGCCAAAGAAATAGAGAAAGCCGGGGCAGATGGCATAGAATTGAATATCTTGCCTTTGCCAGTTGATATTGCTAAATCGTCGTTGGAGTATGAAAAAGAGTATACTAAGATAATTCAGACAGTAAAAAATGCGGTGCGAATACCAGTTGGTGTAAAGATTGGACAACATTTTACGGGCCTTGGAGCAAGCATAAAAAGTATTGCTGAATTATCCGATGGCGTAACACTTTTTAATCGTCCATTTAAACCGGACATAGATATTTATACAAAGGCTTTAAAGCCGGGAGAAATCCTATCCGCAGAAAATAGTTATCTGGATACGCTCAGATGGATATTTCTTATGTCAGAAAAAAGCAATTATAAATTGCATGCATCTACAGGTGTTCGCAGTGGAGAGATCCTTGTAAAAATGTTAATGGCAGGCGCAAAAGCCTGTCAGGTTGTTACTGGCATATACAAAAATGGCCCTGCGTTCATTCATGAGCTGAATACATTTCTTAAGCGTTGGATGGAGGAAAATAAAATTACAGAGTTAAAGGAAATAAAAAATATTCTTAAAAATGATTCTAAAAACGGAGAATACTTTATGCGTTCTCAATTCTTAAAGCATTTTGGGAACTTTGATAATTAAACATTTTAAATAGAATACCATGGCTAAAATAAGCGAATTAAAAAAAGATGTAAATTTCGTAGCATCTGAAATTATCACCCAATGTTTCCTAACATCGCAATTGTTCCCTCAGGTGGATGAGAAAGCTGTTAATGAGGTTATTTACAAGGTGATTGATTTTAAAACAGATTATATAAAGAAGATCAATGCTTTCCCCAAAAAGAATTCTAAAACTGAAATTAAAGCGTATTTCAAAAAAATGGAAAGCGACATGGTTGTTGATACCCAGGCATTGCTTAAAGAAATTGAATCCATTCGAAAAACTAAAGAATAGCTTATTCCAAATCCAGATCAAATGCCTTACGAAGTAAATTCAGGTTTGGATTGGCTTCGACCATTAGTTTAAGTTTGTCCGTGGAGGTAAAAAATTGCTTCTCGTCTTTTGTCTCATCTACCTCGATCTTCATTCTGATGAACGAATTTCGTACACGGGTCCTGAGGTGATTTGCAATGTCAAGGGCATATTCCTGAATTTTTTGTTCCTGAAACGCATTGAACACAATGATTTGATATGTTTCTCCGTCTTCCTGTAAAACAGGCTTGTGTTCATCCATTATTTGAGAAAGTAACACCCTGTTTTCTTTGTGCATGTTGCTGTATTCTAGCCATGCACTAAGCAAATCGTTGTTAGATACTTTGTTTCGAAGTTCATTGGTGCTGACCTCCTCTGCCGTTTTTTCCTTGTTCTTTACTTTTGATGTTAAATCACCATTGGCTGCAGCCTTTATGCTAAAGCTCCTGAATCCGTTTTGTGTTGTTTTCTTTGCCGGTGAAGGAGTGGTTTTTGCTAAGGGCTTGTCCGAGATGGCTTTCGCCGGATGTTCAGACTGAGTAGGTGCCACCGCTTTATTTTGGGACTGAGCGGGGATTGTTTTTTCTGTTGTTCCGGAGAATATTTTAGGTAGAACTTTGAGATTATTGGTTATTTTTTTTTTGGCTGACCAACTGGGCCAACCTGATTAACATCAACTCTACAAGGAGCCGCTTGTTTTTACTTGTGCGATAATTGAGATCACATTCGTTAGCGATGGCCAGGGCTTCATATAGAAAAGCGTTGTCGCAGGTTGCTGCCTGTTGGGAATACCTTTCTCTGATTGATGCCCCAACTTCCAACAACGAAATGGTCACAGGATCCTTGCATACCAAAACATCCCGGATATGAGCGCTGAGGCCC
>JBFHER010000074.1:0-14726 GCA_041584055.1 Bacteroidales bacterium | reverse complement strand
TGTAGACAGCAAGTCCAGAATCATCAGTGAATTCTTCCCGATATAACCCCTCGGAACATCACGCACATCCACCTCCAGCGTTTTCACGATCTTATCCGCATCTTTCGGAGCCACGGTTTTTGTTTCTATCATCCATGCCGAATCAATTGGAATTTCTAGTATTCCCCCTGGGAAGAAAGAATAACCTTCCTGTGATTTTGTTTCTTTGCGATCCGACCCTATAAATTCAAGGCTCCGATCCAATGGCACCCTTCTATCCTTCAACTGCGGATAAACAATGGTTGCACTGCGCTGTCCTTCCCTTGTTTGATCTTTATTCAGACTAAATGGCAATGGTGCAGACTCGTAGGATCTGCGTCGCATCTGATCAATGTACCAATCCGTTTGCAGATAACTTAAATTACATACCCGCACATCTGTTCTGTAACCTTCCACTTCCTGTGCATACCACAGAGGGAAAGTATCATTATCTCCATTTGTAAAAATCACGGCATCTTCCTCACATGAATTCAGATAATTCCATGCAAAGTCTCTGGTTGTATAACGGTTAGAGCGATCATGATCGTCCCAGTTTTCGGCGCCCATGATGGCAGGAATACCGATACCTAACACGGTAGCAAGTGCTGCCGATGGAACTGAAGGAACTACTTTTCGGAATAGTTCCCACAAATAAAGCACACCCAGCCCTATCCAAATAGAAAATGCATAGAACGAACCTGCGTAGGCATAATCCCGCTCCCGGGGCTGAATCGGATATTGATTCAGGTAAATTACAATGGCAATCCCCGTAAG
Source organism: Bacteroidales bacterium (assembly GCA_041584055.1). Taxonomy (GTDB): domain Bacteria; phylum Bacteroidota; class Bacteroidia; order Bacteroidales; family UBA5342; genus JBFHER01. The sequence continues at coordinate 13,934 of JBFHER010000074.1, read as the reverse complement.
AATAAATAACATGCCTACAATCATCAAACTTTCGTAGCCACCTTTATTTCCTTTTAAGATTTGGTAGGCTATACCGATAAGTCCTAGTAACAGCGGCAGCATGAAGTAGACATTGCGTGACTTTGTGTTTTTCATAGAATCGGGCAGCAGCTTTTGACTCCCGATTCGGGGGGCATCTATAAACTCAATCCCGGAGATCCAGTTTCCCTTGGAATAATTCCCGTGCCCCTGTTCATCATTTTGTCGACCGGAGAAATTCCACATGAAATATCGCCAGTACATATGCCCCAACTGATATTGAAAAAGGAAGCGCATATTTTCGGTGAAGGTTGGCTTCACGTAGGTTTTACCATCCTTCCCCCGTATTTTCTGTCCCGTTACTTTTCCCCAACGTTGGTATTCTCTTTTGTGTGAACTTTGCGAAGACCACATACGTGGGAAGAAAGCCTCCAATCTTGAATCGTAAACATATTCCATTTTGCGATCCACAATCTCATATTTATCACCAATTGGTTGACGAACCGGTTTTGTCTCATTGGTTTTTAAAATTGGCGTGGAATAATACTGCCCATAAGCAAGCGGACGGTCTCCATACTGTTCACGATTGAGGTATGACAAAAGCGAGAACATATTGTCCGGTGAGTTTTGATCCATTGGAGGATTTGCTGATGAACGTATGACGATCACTGCAAATGAAGAATAGCCAATCAGGATCACCGTTAAAAAGGTAATAATCACATTGCCCAGCACCTTTCCTTTCACATAGGTATAATAAATACCGAATGAAACTGCGGCTAACAACAGAATGATAAAGAAGATCGCCCCACTGTGGAAAGGCAGTCCTATGCCATTCACGAAAATAAGTTCTACAACTGAGGCCATTTTCACAATTCCAGGAATGACGCCATACATGATCCCCAGTAAAATAACCATCGAAACAGCAAGAGCCACAATGGTTCCAAGTACACTTGGCTTGTATTTTTTAAAGTAATAAACCAGTCCTATGGCCGGAATGGCAAGCAAATTCAGGAGGTGAACCCCAACCGACAGGCCAACCAGATAACCGATTAAGATAATCCATTTACTTGAATTGGGTTCATCAGCCACATTTTCCCATTTAAGAATGGCCCAAAACACCACAGCTGTAAACAGTGATGACATGGCATACACCTCTCCTTCGACAGCTGAGAACCAGAAAGAATCTGAAAAGGTATAAGCCAGAGACCCCACAACACCGGCACCTAAGATGGCAATTGAACTCCCCAATGAGATTTCGGTATCATTCCCTACAACCAATTTCTTAGCAAGGTGTGTAATAGTCCAGAACAGGAACAAAATCGTAAACGAACTTGACAATCCTGACATTGCATTCATAAAGAGTGCGACCTTATCAGGACCTGGTGCCAACATTGTAAAAATTCGTCCAATCAACATAAAAACCGGTGCTCCGGGGGGGTGCCCTACCAACAACTTGTACGATGCTGAAATAAACTCACCACAATCCCAAAAACTGGCAGTTGGTTCAATGGTCGATAAATACACAAATGATGCGATGGCAAAAATGATCCATCCTAACGTTTTATTCCAAAATGAATAGTTCTTCATTCTTATATCTTTGGTTTGATTTATTCTTGTCCCACACCCAGGCCAACTTCAACATAGTGGATGAGTGTATGAATTATTTTTATATGAATTTCCTGTATTCGATCACTCCAGCCTAAATGCGGCACTCGTATCTCCAGCGTACATTGTTCATGAAGTTTTCCCCCGCCGTTCCCGGTCAAACCAATCACCTTCATGCCTTTCTGCAATGCAAGCTCTGCTGTTTTATAAATATTTTTTGAATTGCCGCTTGTGCTAATTGCCAACAAAACGTCCCCCCGGGTTCCCAATGCTCCCATGTAACGTGAAAAGATGGACTCAAACCCATAATCATTGGCAGCACAGGTGATGTGAGATGCATCTGCCACGGAGATGGCAGGCAACGGTTCTCTGTCGCGCCTGAACCGACCGGTCATTTCTTCAGCGAAATGCATTGCATCGCACATAGACCCACCATTCCCCACAGAAAATATTTTATTTCCGCCATTTATTGCTTCAATCATAATATCACCGGCACTGGCTATGGCTTCGAGATTGGTTTCGTCTGAGATAAAATCCTGAAGAACTTTTTGAGCCTCCAGAAAGTTTGCTTTGACTATATTAATTGACATTCGCTTCCTTTTCTTTTCTACACTTTCGGGTGTGAGTCCTTAATTGTTTTAAATTATTCACTTATAACAACCGGTGGCCATAAAAAAACAGGGTCCATATAAGCTCAACAAAAGTACAATAAAAATATAATTTTCATACTTTTGCACCTTAAATCAGCAGCGTCAAGACGTTGTATTTGCACTTTTTAACGATGTTATTGATCCTTTTGTTTTTTATTGTTGGTATTCTGGCGGGCCGTCTCTTAAGAAATCAACGAAAGATCACCCGACTTGCTGGCCAATTGTCATTTGTTTCGGTGCTTCTTTTATTGGTTTTACTTGGTTATCAGGCGGGCTCAAATCCGGATGTTTCGACTCACTTTGACAGGATTGGGTTACACGGAATCATAATCAGTTTATGTGCAACCACAGGCAGCTTAATTTTTATCCTGTTCTTTTCGAAACAGTTTTTATCAAAAAAGTCGGAATGAAAGGATCGTTCATCATAACACTCTTTTTTATCGGGGGCATTCTGCTTGGTCTGTTTCATGTGCTGCCCGCTGGATTAGATATCAATCGTTATTCTCTTTATGCCCTTTATGCCTTGTTGCTTTTTGTGGGAATAGGCATCGGATCTGATAAGGAGTCAATTGCAGCCTTGAAACGCATGCGCGGATGGCTGATCCTTTTGCCGGTGGTGATTGTATTTGGTGCCTTGTCGGGCGCCATTGTCGCGTGGCTTATTCTGGATGCGTATGAACTTAAGGACATTTTTGCAATTGCGTCAGGGATGGGTTATTATTCACTTTCTTCCATTATGATATCTGAGGTCAGAGGCGAAACACTAGGAACCCTTGCTTTGATTTCAAATCTGTCCCGGGAATTTATAACCTTGTTAGCTGCACCTTTGCTCGTTAAGTTTTTTGGGAAATTTGCTCCCATTGCGGCCGGTGGTGCTACCGCCATGGATACCACCCTGCCGGTTGTTGTTCGCTTTTCAGGAAAGGATTACACAATCGTTTCCGTATATAGTGGGGTTGTGATCACAATCTTAGTGCCATTTCTGGTGGGTTTTTTCATCAGGTAGGGCTGCATAAAACGGCAGGCTAGAATGCAGCTCACGCGCCAAATTATATTTCAGCCAATTCAATAAGACGCAGGACGGTTTTCCAGTTTCGGGTTGTGGCAGATACATTTAATTTTGATTCAAAGAAATTGTTGGAAAGTTTGGTTTGATGATATTTCCCAACACAATACAAGTAAACATCCTGCCCTGAAATCACAAATTTATCAGGAAGATATTTGTTTGATTCGATCTTTTCAATCAACTCCCCGGCGGGATGTTCTTTTAAAAATGTAAGATGTAAATTTCCATTCTCGGTGCTGTCGTTCTTAACGAAGGGATTATTTTGAACAAGCTTCCTTAAGGCATCAACAGAACGAATCACAACCGGGACTTCAAATCCAAATTTAACTGCAATTTCATCCTCCACCAAAGCAGCTAAATTCATATTTTCTTGTAATTTATCTGAAGAGAAAACAACATTACAACTTTGGATGTAGCTTTCAATCTGAGAAAACCCCAAAGCGGCAAACATCTGTCTAAGATCTGCCATAAGAATTTTTCGTTTGCCACCAACATTGATGCCTCTGAGAATTGCAATGTACCTTTCCATCAAAAATAGAACCAAAAACGATTCAGGATTGTTTAAAAAAATGCCACAAGACCAAGTTTTAAAGAAGGTACAACCATTTAAAAAACACGGAGAGACATCAAAACGGGCTCAAGAATAAAGCACGTTTATCGTCATTTTAAACAGATTTAAATCCAAACTGTCCATTTTTATCAATGATGAAGTATCCATCTTGCTTTTGCCCGTTCATTTCCACGTCTTTTAAAAGTGTGCTTGATCCTTTTGCCACAAGGCGTCGCACCAGCTCCATGCTAATTTTTTTCCCGCCATATTCGAATGGGATTCGAAACCGGCATCCGTTCCGGAAGTTATTGCAACCATAGGCAGTTTTGCCCTTGATGATTTCGCCTGACTTGCATACCTGACAAACAACGGCTGCTTCTTCCTTCTCAAGAAACGTTATTGTACCATCACTTTCCAATGCCAGCTTCCCATCCTTTTTCTCCCCTTCAATGCTGAATCCTTTGATCAGGTTTGTTTTTCCTTTCAAGAAAAGTTGTTCAAATTGCTTATTGCTTAGCTTCTTGCCAAACTGAATAAAATCAATGCGAAAATCACACCCTTCTTTCCAACGGCTGCAACCGTAGGCGGATTTTCCCTTTAATATTTCGCCGGACTCACATTTGGGACATTTTTGTTTTTCAACAGGAGCAGCAGACTTTGTTGATTTTTGCTCAACTTTTGATGCTTCTTCCACAGCCTCAATGGTGATGCCACTGTGATCGTTTTTAACCACATCCACCACCTCCTGCACCATTGCTTTTAGTTCTCCAACAAACAATTGCAACTCATACTCTCCCCGTTCGATGCCTCGCAATTTTTTCTCCCAAAGACCCGTCAGTTCAGCGGATTTAAGCAACTCGTTCCGAATCGTATTAATCAGGCTTACGCCAGTTGGTGCTGCAAGAATACGGCGTTTATCACGCAGAATATACTTTCTTCTGAACAGGGTTTCTATGATACTCGCGCGCGTGGAAGGACGGCCAATCCCGTTTTCTTTTAAGGCTTCCCGAAGTGTGTCATCATCCATTTGCTTCCCGGCGGTTTCCATGGCTCTTAACAATGATGCTTCTGTGAAATATTTGGGAGGCTGGGTTTGTTTTTCCTGGAGGGTTGGCTTATGCGATCCTGATTCTCCTTTTTCGAATGCAGGCATGAGTTGTTGCTCATCATCTTTATCATCTTTTGTTCCAATCACAACCCTCCAACCTGGTTCCAGAATCTGTTTTCCCGTTGCTTTAAAATTTTCTGACCCGGCATGCCCAAGCACCACCGTTAACATGACCTTACAATCCGGATAGAAAGCAGCCAGAAAACGACGTGCAATCAGATCATACACATTCATTTCATCCTGCGACAAACCAATCGGTGCAACCCCGGTGGGTATAATGGCATGGTGATCTGTTACTTTTTTATCATCAAAGACCTTTTTACTCTTGCGAATCTTTGTTTTAAGTAACGGGGCAACAAATGATTCATATCCACGCATGCCTTTCAAAATCCCCGGAACCTTCGGGTAAATATCATTGCTTAAATAGGTGGTATCAACCCTTGGATAGGTTGCAACTTTCTTTTCATAAAGTGATTGTATAAGCTTGAGGGTTTTGTCTGCGGTGAAGCCAAACTTTCGGTTGCAATCCACCTGCAAGGAAGTCAGGTCAAATAAGCGGGGCGCATAATCGTTCCCCTCTTTCGACTCCATGCTGTCAATCTCAAAAGGCTTATTTGCCACTTCCTGCATGGCAGCTTCAGCCTTTTCTTTGTCGGTATACCTCCCTTCTGTTGCATTAAATTCAACTTCCCTGTAGACTGTTTTTAATTCCCAATAAGGGCTTGGCTTAAAACCTTCAATTTCCTGCTGTCGATGCACAAGGAGCGCCAATGTTGGTGTTTGAACACGTCCCAGTGACAACAATTGTCTGTTTCGGCCATACTTCAGGGTATACAGACGTGTGGCATTAATTCCCAAAAGCCAGTCACCGACTGCACGTGCCATTCCCGCAAGGTATAACTGGTCGAATTCTGATTCCGGTTTTAATTTCGTAAAACCCTCCTTTATTGCATCCTCAGTCAGGGATGAGATCCACAATCTTTTTACGGGGCATTTGCATGCTGCTTTTTGGAGCACCCAGCGTTGTATTAGCTCCCCTTCCTGGCCTGCATCCCCACAATTTATGACTTCCGTCGCAGCACCAACGAGCTTTTCTATAATCCCAAATTGCTTTTTAACGCCGGAATCGTCTATTAAACGGATCCCAAAGCGATCGGGAATAACCGGCAAATCATACAGGGTCCATCGTTTCCAGTTTGCATTGTATTCGTGTGGTTCCTTCAATGTGCAGAAATGACCAAAAGTCCAGGTAACCTGATAACCATTACCTTCCATGTAACCATCCTTACGGTTGGTTGCACCTAAAACTTTTGCAATGTCTTTTGCCACGCTTGGTTTTTCTGCAATACAAACTTTCATTGAGGTATTTTAAAACCCCAAAAATAATAAGATTCAAAGAACATCAGAACGGATGTGGAATTCATTTATCAACAATGCTTTGTCAGGGACAGAATTCTGACTCCCGCAAACCGGGTTAATGGAGAATGAAGGTTTCACTTTGACCGTAATTTTTTACGGTCCCATATTTTATTGACATAAGCTTCAATCACAAAGGTTTTACAGCTTGTTTCGCCGTGATCAATTTCGACCACTCCAATGGATTTTGCAGCTTGAAGCACCTGATCCTTTAAGGATGCACTTCTTCCACCAATGGCTATCAAACAGTTGTTCATGCCCTCCTTTGCCCTGTTATCCGAGGCTTGTAACTCACGCTCAATGACCTTGATGTAGGGTTCAAAAAATGAATCCGCCAGATGCATATCCTCTCTGGCCAGATAATTTAAAAGTGCATATCCGGTTCTTTTCTTGAATTCTATTTTAGACGATGTCCAGTTTTTCAAGAGTTGCATGCTTGCCGGTGACTGTGCCGCAACATCACCGATTAAATCGGCTAATAAGTAATATCGAAGTCCTTCTACCCACGATTCCAATGTTTCGACATTTAGTTTTGCCGGCTCTGCAATCAATGTTGCAAATGTTTGTGCATCCGCATTCCCAGTGTTCCAGAGCGCCAGTGACAATTCATGATTGACGCCTTTTTTACCCTCAGCAGAAACCACTTTGCGTTTCAGCTTTTTAAGATTCGCAAATGAGACCCCAAAAAGCACCTCCCCTGCACCATGACGCTGATATATCTTACGATTTTGAGCCGTTCCCATAGACTCCAGTTCACGCATTACTTCCCGCATTGAAATCATAGTTGTTAAACTTTATATCACAAAAGAATAACAATGAAAACACGCTTTTTGATCATCATCAGCTTCCTTTTTTATCCGTGCATTTTGTGCATTTTCGTTCATAAATGCTTCAATCCAGAAGAACAACCGAAAGCCAGAAACCGGTTATTTATTACAAAAAATGGCAAATCGTATCAATTCGTCATAAAAAAGAAAGGAAGGTATTAATCAAAAAATGCACTGTTAAAGTTTACAAGATAAACCTTTTCCGAAGCACGGGTTAAAGCGGTATAAAGCCACCTAAGAAATTCCATATCGAGCATTTCATCTGTCATATAGCCCTGATCAATGTAAACGTGCTTCCACTGTCCACCCTGTGACTTATGACAGGTAACAGCGTAGGCATATTTTACCTGAAGGGCATTGTAGAATTCATTGTCGCGCATTTTTTTAAACTGAGCCTGCTTATTTGTCAGTTCCGGATAATCCTCAAGAATGGTGGAATAAAGCTCCTGCATTTGCTCATAGCCCAATGCCGGACCATTGTACTTCAACACATCCAGATTGATTTTCAACTCCACCTCAACCTCCTTTGCATCCAAAAGACACACCGTTACGTCAGCAAAACGTGAGCCATAAAGATCAGTATAACCATTTATTTTGGTGACCTCCACCGTATCACCGTTGGCAATAAATTCAATCTCTTTGTATTCCTTCGTCCAGAAATAGTTATTTTTCACCACCATAAGTAAGTCGCCGGCCATCAGTTCCTCTTCTCTGAAGAGCACTGAATGTCTGATGCCTTCATTAAACAGATTTGCCCGTTTATTGGATCGTGTAATAATAATGGTTTGATCTAATCCCACACTGCTGTAAGATGATCCAATGTGCTCGATCACCTCTTCTCCCGTCACAGAAACAATGTCATCAAAACCAGCAAGTTTAAACTGAGGAAATTGATGCAACAATTTATCTCGGAGCATTTGACGGAGCATGGTTGCGTTGTAAAGTATTCCGGAATTAAGCGACTGTCGCACCACTTCGCGCAAAGTAAATTCTTCAACATGCAATCCATTTGCCTTCAGTTCATTTGGGTCGAGGGCAGGGCTAAGCACAGTCCCAACAGGGGGTAACTGAGCCAAATCACCCACAAAGATCATTTTGCAACGTTGTCCCCCATCGAGGTAACTCAGGAAATCGTCCAACAGGCGTCCGGTACCGAAACTGCTAGTTTCTGACTGACTATTCGAAATCATGGATGCTTCATCGATTACAAATAAGGTGTCCCTGTTCAGGTTCCGATCCAGTTCGAAAGCACCAAAATCGTCACCAGATGACTTTTGCCGATAAATAAATTTGTGAATTGTAAAAGCCGGAAAATGACTCCAGGATGACAAGACTTTGGCAGCGCGCCCCGTTGGTGCCAAAAGAACAACCCGTTGTTTCAGTGCAACAAGATGCTGAATTAAAGCAGCCATGATGGATGTTTTTCCCGTTCCGGCGTACCCTTTTAAAATAAATGCAGCATGTTCAGCGTTATCTAAATAAAACTCAGCCAGTTTGGATATAAGCGTTTCCTGTTCACCCGTTGGTGTGAAAGAAAATATTTTTTTTACCTGATCCTGAAAATGGGTGCTTAACATTTTTTATCAAATCTTTGAAAAAAAGGGACGACGAACAATATTTTTTTTAAATTTGCGAGGTAAAAATACACTATCTAAGAAGTAAACATTAAACAAATAGCAAAAAAATGAGAAAGGCGCTACAGGTTATTCTTTTAATTGCCATCGTTGTAATGGGTTATCTTGTAATTGACAGCCCGTTCCAAAAGATTGATTTTGATAAGGAACATAAGAAAAGACAAGATGCTGTCATTGAACGACTGATGGACATTAGAACTGCCCAAATTACCTTTAAGGAAAAATTTGGATATCACACCGCAAGTTTTGACACATTGATCGCTTTCGTAAAAAATGATTCACTTCCAATTGTTTTAAAAGAGGGATTCCTTACTGATTCTTTAATCAAAGCCGGGATGACTGAAAAGAAAGCAATTGAGTTAGGTATTATCATCAGGGATACAACTTATGTTACAGTGAAAGAAGAAATCTTCGGTAAAAAGTATCCTATTGATTCTCTTCGTTATGTTCCGTTCTGCGACACCGTTCAATTTAAAATGGGACAAAACGTTGTTACAACAAACTCCAATGTTAAAATCCAGGTATTTGAAGCAAGTGTTCTAAACGATGTTTACCTTGCTGGTCTGGACAAACAAGAAATTATCAATATGAATGCCACCGCTTACAAATGGGAAAAATTCCCGGGCATTAAAGTTGGTGACTTGCTTGAGGCAAACAATTACGCAGGAAACTGGGAATAATTAAAGCATGGAAGATATTCTCATATCCTCCCCGCTTTTTGATCCCGAAAAATCAAAACAATATTATCTATCCATCCAGCTTGGGCTGGATGGATTTTCTTTTTGTGTCCTGGATGCCGTCAGTAATAAAATGGTTTATCTAAACCATCTCCCTGGCGTGATGCCAGCCCATCTGAAGGACTTTGTCCCTGAGCATGAGATTCTTTCTCTCCCATTTGCCAGGACTGAGGTAATGGTGTGTGACAACAAAGTAACGGCATCCCCTTCGGCTTTATGCAACGCCAGTAATAGTGCGCAGATTTACAAGCTGTCGCACGCATCAGATGATATGGATATCATTCTTTCCGACAAGCAACCGCAATCCGGCATTACACATATCTATTCCCTGCCTGCTGATCTGCATAAGACCTTGTTAACGCTTTTTTCTAATGTAACCATCCGTCATCATCAGGCTGTTATGAGCTGGAAAGCACTTAACTTTTTTCCATCCTTGCATGCAGAACGCGTATTTCTTACAATCTGGAATAAATCGTTTCATATGCTTGTTGTTAAAGGGGAACAAATTGCGTTTATGAATCAATTTGAATACCAGACCATTGATGATTTTCTCTATTTCTTTCTCTACACGTTTAAGAAGATGGACCTTGATCCGGAAACATCTCAGGTGATTGTGCACGGTAAAATCTTTAAACAATCCATCCTGATTGTGAATCTAAGAAAATACATCCGTAAGCTTGAGTTCAGTAACTGGCCGGATAATTTGAATTACTCCAACGGGATTCTTGAACTTCCCGGGCATTATTTTTCTAATCTCTGTATACTTCATTTGTGCGAATCATAGCCGGAAAATACCGCAAGCGCGTCCTTCCCAAACCCAAAGGATTCGAAGCACGTCCAACCACGGATTTTGCGAAAGAGAATCTATTCAATGTCATCAACAACTGGTATGACTTTGAAGATCTGGAAGTACTTGATCTCTTTGCAGGCACGGGTGGCATTAGTTACGAATTTGCATCAAGGGGTTGCAAGAAAGTGACTTGCGTTGAGAAAAATCACAGACACTTCGGTTACATCAACCATATCGTTGCTTTGTTAGGTATTAAAGAACTGGAATCCGTTAAAGCAGATGCTTTTAAATACCTTGAAAAAACAAAACAAAGTTTTGATTTGATTTTTGCCGATCCTCCCTATGATTTAGAAGGAATCGACAAAATACCGGATCTGGTTTTCAGCAATCAGTTGCTCAGAGACAAAGGAACCTTAATCCTTGAGCATTCAAAATATTATTCTTTCTCAAAACATCCACGTTTCACAGAATTGCGCACCTATGGAAGTGTCAACTTCAGTGTTTTTGAATAATTCTTAAAAGCCCCCAGTTCGGCGTAGCGTCTCGCTACGTCGTGGCAAAAAAAGGCCTCTGGCCTGATATTCATTCTAAATTCTCATCTTAGCGTTCTTGTTTGTCTAACCCCTTCAACATTGCGGTGCACAACTTCTATTTTAAGGTTACAAAATCAGATGCACTCGAACATAAATAATCGCAAGCATCTTGCACTAGCCCTGGCCTTACGGGATTATCATGAATGTAACAAAATGTAATGCACTTTGATCTTCAATTTGGTATCCAGTTGACATATTGTTGGTTCTAGAGTAATCCAAAGATACAAAATTAAGCGAAATATATTATGGAAGCGAGGACGCTTAGTACTACTTACGACGTAGCGAGACGCTACGCCGAACAGGGGTGCTTTATCCTTCTAAAACTCTAAATAACATTTCCGTGATGACGGGAGTCGCATTGGCACAGATAGAATATCCGCCACAGCAAGGGGTGGAGGCGGATGAAATCGAATAATTCAAATATTGGTTGACCAATTAATATTTAATTTGTACATTTGGCATACCAATTTTTAAAATACCATGCAAATACGGAAAAAATCCCACCGTTCAAACGCAATGATTCTACTGCTTATGCTCCTGTTTTCGATAACGGGAAAAGCTCAGGTAACCCTTAATGCGAATGGGCCCGGTGATACTTATGAGCTCATCAATTCTGTTTTCGCTCCAGGGTATGATGTAATAGAAGCTCCTGATTGCAGCCACCAGGCGTTTGGACGTCATATTGATGAAGTATTCGATGACCACCTTAATAAATATGTCTTCAGGTTTCATATCCATGTGTCGCCAGACAATGATCGATGCATTAATTTCGACAGGCAACGCAACGAAATTAAAGCTTATGACAAATCTCCGGCCTCATTAAAAGCCATTGAAGGAGAAACGGTGCTTTATGAATGGAAATTTAAAGTTGATTCTTTTTTTCAGTCATCCGGCAGCTTTACCCATTTGCACCAACTAAAAGCCGTTGGAGGCAGTGAAGAATCGATGCCGTTGATCACCTTTACAACACGCAAAGGAACACCGGATCAACTGGAACTAAGATATGCCAGAAACACCACCCAAACCACTTTGGAGAAAGTTGATTTAACACCCTTTAAAGGAACATGGGTCTCTGTTAAGGAAGTTGTTACATATGGTGAGTCAGGACGATATTCAGTTACTATCCAGCGTGTAAGTGATGGAAAAGAGCTCTTAAACTATCGCAATACAAACCTCCGGATGTGGAAAACGGATGCCAGTTTCATACGTCCCAAATGGGGCATATACAGGAGTCTGAATGACGCATCCAGGCTACGTGATGAGATGCTTTATTTCTCGGATTTCTCGATAACGGAAGGTGATACCTCATTGGCACTTAACACAGAAGATCAAAACAATCCCATTCAGGTGTTTCCAAATCCCGCACAGCATAGCATTGGCTTTAAACCCGAGCTTGACGCACATTTGACCGTGGAGATCTATGATCAATTGGGAAGAAAGCTCCTTTCAGAAGTGTCGCAATCAACGATTAACATTTCACATCTACCAAGAGGATTATGCATTGTTCGGTTAAAGGAAAATAACCAGTGCAAATGGATATCACAATTTATTAAAATTTAAACCAATTAAAATGGCCAGACAAATCATTTTTCTATTTTCTATTATTAGTTTGTTAACCTCCATCCAATTGAATGGGCAAACAACTTATTCAGACTTTTCATCATTTAAAGATGCTGTTGTTTCTGCGAAAGCAGGAGATGAAATTATTTTAGCGGACGGCACATACACGCCATCGTCCATCACCATGCAAGCAATTAAAGGAACTGCAGAGCAGCCGATTATTATTCGGGCAGAATCGGTTGGAGGCGTTATTTTAAATGACAATACATACATTGACCTCCGAACATGTGAATACGTTACATTTCAGGGTTTTGTTATTAATATATCTGAAAAGTCAACAACATTCAAACTTCAGGCCAGCAACAATATCCGTTTAACACAAAATGTTTTTGACGGAAGTGGAGAAAGTTATTTCAAAGACAATGGCACAGATCGGAATTCAGCCGTTTGGATCAGTGTGCAAGGTCAATGGGACGATGAGGTAACTTTGAGTCATCATAACCGCATTGACCACAATGTGTTCCAAAACAAACAAACGCTGGGCAACATGATTCGGATTGACGGCACCAATGAAACCCAGGTTTCCCAATACGATGTGATCGACTACAATCATTTTAAGAACATGGGGCCACGCGCTGAAAACGAGATGGAAGTCATTCGCATTGGTTGGAGTGCCATGTCGGAATCGGATGGATTCTGTACCGTCTCAAACAACTTATTCGAGGAATGCAATGGTGATCCGGAAATCATTTCTGTTAAATGTAACAAAAACACCTTGTCTCACAACACCTTCCGAAGGTGTCAGGGCACGCTGTCATTAAGACATGGGAATGCATCGCTCGTTGAAGGCAACTATTTCCTAGGGGAAGGTGCTGAAGGCACCGGTGGTGTTCGAATATATGGTTCAGATCACATAATTATCAACAACCATTTTGAGGGCCTGACCGGGACGAGATGGGATGCGCCAATCACCCTGACGGAGGGAGATGCAGAAGAAGGTAGTGGCAGCCTCTCAAAACATTTCAGAATAGAGCGTGCAATCATCGCAAACAATACGCTGGTAAATAATTCCTATGGGGTTGAAGTTGGTTACGACAATTCAGGGAGCTATTCTAAACCACCACGTGACGTTGTTCTTGCCTACAATATCATCAGTGGCAGCACCAATGCCCTTGTGAACTATATCAATCAACCGGACAACATGCGATGGGAAAACAATATTTTATATGCCACAGGATCTGCAATCACGGGGGAGGGCGTTTCTTTTTCTGAATCACAGGTCGTTCTGCAAGACCCTCAACTTATATTTAACACCGAGCAACAAATTTATAAAGCCACTGAGACAACTCCCGCCTATGTTCCTTCAATTGAAGTTGCAGG
>JBFHER010000073.1:0-15142 GCA_041584055.1 Bacteroidales bacterium | reverse complement strand
GGGATTTGCATCGGGAATTTTAGCAGGACTGGTTGCGGTGACACCTGCAGCTGGAGTTGTTCAACCTACGGGTGCATTGGCACTTGGTGCGCTGGCCTCTGTTATTTGTTACCTTGCCATTATGTTGAAGAATAAGCTGGGATACGATGACAGTCTGGATGCATTTGGAGTGCATGGTGTTGGTGGAATCGTAGGTGCTATCTTCCTTGTGTTTTTTATTCGTGAAAGCTGGATGGAAGACGCTGCTGCTTTGGCAGGAGGAAGTTGGAATGTTTGGAATCAGCTGGGTGTACAGGCTGCAGCTGTATTGATTGCAGCAGCTTATGCGGCAACAATTACAATTATTATTCTGGTTATTATGGATAAAACCGGTAAATTGCGTTCTACTGATGAAGAAGAGATGCAGGGACTTGACAGATCTTATCACGGTGAACGTGGATACGGTATGTTGAACGCCAGTTAATAGTAATAATTAGAAATCAGACAAGCCTAAAGAATCACGATCGGCACATCGTCTTTAATCTTGATTCCTGAATCTTGTTTCAAAAAAGATATACAATGAAATTAATAACAGCAATAATAAGAGAAGTGCAGCTGGACCAGGTTCGGGAAGCACTCATCGCAGCAGACATTGCGAGAATTACTGTGAGCCGTGTCTCTGGCCATGGACAGCAACATTCTGAAGAGCATTATAGGGGACGGGTGGTTATTCCGGATTTGATTCCTAAGATCAGATTGGACATTGCAGTAAATAAGGAATTTCTGGATCTTGCAATTGAAACCATCATTAAAGCAGCACGAACAAAAGGTGGAATAGAAGGGATCGAAGGAGAAGTTGGAGATGGAAAGATATTTGTAACCAACCTTGAAGAATGCATTCGAATCCGCACAAATGAGCGTGGAACCTCAGCAATTTAATCGCATTTTTACACATTCTAAAAGCCATCCGCCTTAAGCGAGATGGCTTTTTTTTTAAATCAAAATGTTAATTGTCTTTAAATTCAGTTATATGCTTACTTTTTCTTTTTGTTTTCAAAAAAAACAGATACTTTTGTCAGGAAAACACACGAAAAAACTTCAAATATTAAACTATTAGCACTATGGATGGTAAAATAGATAGTCTCGATAAGCGTATTCTGAATATTATAACCCGAAATGCTAGAATTCCTTTTAAAGATGTAGCTGCACAATGTGGCGTGTCCCGTGCTGCTATCCATCAAAGGGTTCAGCGATTGATCGACATGGGCGTGATTACTGGTTCTGGATATACGGTGGATCCTAAAAAACTAGATTATAAAACGTGTACCTACATTGGCATCTTTCTAGAAAAAGGCTGGATGTACGAGCAGGTTGCTGCAGAATTGGAATCCATTCCAGAAATCGTAGAGTGTCACTACACCACTGGTCAGTATGGTATCTTTGCAAAAGTATATGCCCGCGACAATGAAGATTTGAAACATGTTTTGAATGAGAAATTACAGGCAATAAAAGGCATTTCATCCACAGAAACATTTATTTCTCTTGAGCAAAAAATGAAAAGAGAAATTCCTATCATCGATTAGTGTCCGTAAAATTATACAGAGGTGGGGGTGTTCAGAAATGAACACCCCCATTTTTTTAAGGTGTCCCTGAACATCTTTCTTATGGAAGGCCTCCCGTTAGGATGATTTAATTTATAAATAATCTTATTCTTTCCTGAAAATCAAAGCCGCATCAGTTCTACAAATGCGCCAATGATTAAGGTTCAAAATAAAAAAAATGTACCTTTACAGAAAACTATTTAATGGCAACTTTTTTATTCGATCGTGTTGTATTTGGGCCTGTTATTAGCCGAAGACTCGGGGTGTCTCTGGGAATCAACCTTTTACCGGTAAGCCGAAAGGTGTGTTCTTTCGACTGTTTGTATTGTGAGTGTGGTTTAAATGTTGACGGAAACGGAACTTCTACATCCTTGCCAACACATCAGATGGTCAGGGATGCCTTGGAACTGAAACTGAAGGAAATGAAAGCGGCAGGTGAACAGCCTGATGTGATTACTTTCGCCGGGAATGGCGAGCCAACAATGCATCCCGATTTTTTAAGGATAATTGATTCCACCATTTTATTACGGAACGCTTATTGTGAAAAGGCTAAGATTTCTGTTTTGTCAAATTCAAGCAGATTGTCAATTCCGGAGGTGGTTGAAGGATTGCGCAAGGTTGATTTGAATATCCTGAAACTGGATTCTGCAATCGATGATACAGTGCAGATTTTGAATCGTCCAGAAAAAAGATTCAACCTTATAGATACAATTCAGCAATTAAGGGATTTCCCCGGGAAACTAATCATTCAAACCTTGTTTTGTAGGGGAGAATTTGCCGGTCAGGTATTTGATAATACCACCGGGAAGGAATTGGATGCATGGTTGGGTGCCCTGAACGAAATTAAGCCGGACTCTGTGATGATTTATTCCCTTTCGCGGGATACGCCGGTTGATACAATTCAAAAAGTTGGAAAAGAAGAGTTAATGCGCATTGCCGAAAAAGTGAAAGAGATCGGTTTAGAGGTGGAAATTTCATGATGTGGGGAAAGGTAAAACCATATTATATTGCATTTTAGACTGGGGCCTGGGCCATGCAACCCGATCTGTACCAATCATTTTGCACCTTCAAAAAAAAGGGCATACCGTTGTGGTTGCTTCATCCAAAGTCATTATTGATTTTCTTAAAACTGAAATTGATTCATTTGAAACAGTTGAACTGAGGTCATTGCACCTGCGCTATCATAAAAAATATTTACTTTTGGGCTTACTCTTACAAGGGCCTAAATTTGCACGTATTTATTTAAAAGATCGAAAGCAAATTAAGGCCCTGGAACAGACATTAACCCCCGACCTTATTATTTCAGATAATCGCTTTGGGTGTTACTCTTCTGTGATCAAATCCGTGTATATTACCCATCAGATTCGGTTTCAATTACCTGGCTTGTTGCTGCCTTTTAGCTTTATGGCAGAAATGATGCATGCTTTTATTTACAGAAAGTACAGTCATGTGCTCATTCCTGATGCTCAAGGGGATTCACTTGCCGGTTTTTTAAGTGAACGCACCAGTCGGGGAGAATACATTGGCCTGTTGTCGCGATTCGAAGCGCAGGAGGAACACTTCAAAAAAGGGACCATTGCAGTGTTGCTTTCCGGGGCTGAGCCGTCGCGGTCGCAGTTGGAAGCGCATTTGATCAAATTGCTAAAAACAGAATATGACCAGGTGACTTTAATCCGGGGAAGCAATACGCTAAAGTCTGTTGAGGTGCCCAAAAGTTGGAAAATAATGGGATGCTGTCCCTCCGATGAAGTTTTAAAAGTGTTGGATCGTGCTGAGTTGGTGATTTGTCGGTCGGGGTACAGCTCGGTGATGGATCTGATCAGACTGAAGAAAAAAGCCCTGTTGATACCCACACCCGGACAGCCGGAACAGATGTATTTGGCAAGGCATTTGAGCCGGCAAGGCTGGTTTTATTCCATCGAAGAAAAAAGGCTTGGTGTGAAGGATATAAAACGGGCCATGGATTGCGTTTGCCACCGTCCTGAATTTACCTTTCGTCAATTTGAAAAGATAATAGACAGACTTGTTGAAAATCAGTGATTCCTTTAAACAATAAAAGTATCTTTGCACTCGCTTAGAAAATGCAGTTGAGTAGCGATTGCATAAAATGCATAACATATAGTTCCAAAATGAAACATAAGGCAGGATTTGTAAATATCGTAGGAAATCCAAACGTTGGGAAATCAACCTTGATGAATTCCCTGGTTGGAGAAAAGATATCGATCATCACCTCTAAATCCCAAACAACACGGCACAGGATTATGGGCATCGTAAACGGTGATGACTTTCAAATTGTATATTCTGATACCCCGGGCGTATTAAAACCAATTTACAAGCTTCAGGAAAAGATGTTGAATTTTTCTGTCTCTGCCCTGGTGGATGCGGATATCGTTATCTATGTAACTGATGTGATTGAAAAGTCGGATAAAAATGATGATTTTCTTTCGAAGCTTCAACGGATGGATGTGCCTGTGATATTGGTTATTAACAAAGTGGACCTAAGCGATCAGGCAGGTTTGGAACGCATGGTGGATGAGTGGAAAGTCTTGCTTCCTAAGGCTGAGATTTATCCCATGGCAGCCTTGCATAAATTCAATGTGGAGAATCTTTTTAAGCGCATTGTTGAATTGTTGCCGGAATCCGAACCCTTTTTCGACAAAGATACCCTGACGGATAAACCCGCACGTTTTTTTGTAACTGAGATTATCCGCGAAAAGATTTTATTGAATTACGACAAGGAAATTCCATATTCCGTAGAAGTAGCTGTGGAGGAATTCAAGGACGAACCTAAATTGATTCGAATTGGGGCAGTGATTTATGTGGAACGGGATTCACAAAAAGGAATCATCATTGGTCATCAGGGGCAATCCCTTAAAAGGGTTGGGACAGAAGCCAGAAAAGACATCGAAGCATTTTTCAATAAAAAGGTGTTTTTGCAGATGTTTGTAAAGGTTGATAAGGACTGGAGAAGCAAAGACAGAAAATTAAAACAATTTGGTTACGATAGCAATTAAGATGTCAAACGCTTTTTCAATAAATTCGTTATTTTTGTGCAACGAATAAAAGCGGCAGAAAAACGCAGAGGAGCTGGTTCTCAGCTTTGAACTTTTGCATTTTTATACCCTAAAGATCGAAAATGATATAAAAAATTTAAAATAAAATGTCAGATACAACTCACAACGAAGAAAGTATAAAAGAAAGCATCAGTTTTATTGAAGCTTTCATCAAAGAAGATATAAAAGCAGGCAAGGTTGAAAGTCATGTGTGTACCCGATTTCCGCCTGAGCCCAATGGATATTTGCACATAGGCCATGCAAAAGCAATTTGCATGGATTTTGGAATGGCCCGGAAATACAATGGCCAGTGCAACCTGCGTTTTGACGATACCAACCCAACAAAAGAGGATGTTGAATATGTTGACTCCATCAAAGAAGACATTCACTGGCTGGGATTTGATTGGGGAAAGAACGAGTTTTTTGCATCAGATTATTTTCCGCGTTTGTTTGACTTTGCAAAGGATTTGATCTCTCGTGGATTAGCGTATGTAGACGATCAGTCAGCTGCTGAGATTGCAGCACAAAAAGGAACACCCTCCGAACCGGGCACAGAAAGTCCCTACAGAAGTCGTTCAGCAGAAGAATGTCTTGATTTGTTTGAGCGTATGAATAAAGGAGAGTTTGCTGAAGGAAGTCGCGTTTTAAGAGCCAAGGTCGACATGTCTTCACCAAACATGCACATGCGCGATCCCATTATTTATCGGATCATTAAAACACCGCATCACCGCACAGGAGAAAACTGGAAAGTATACCCCATGTACGATTTTGCCCATGGGCAAAGTGATTACTTCGAAGGGATTACACATTCCCTGTGTACGCTTGAATTTGAGGTGCACCGTCCTTTGTATAACTGGTTCATCGATCAGTTGATGGATGGCAGCTATCGTCCCCGTCAGATTGAATTTAACCGCCTGAATCTTACCTATACGGTGATGAGTAAGCGGAAGTTGCTTCAGCTGGTGGAAGAAGGGTATGTCTCAGGATGGGATGATCCCCGGATGCCAACCATTGCAGGGATGCGGCGCAGAGGCTACACCCCACGATCTATCCGAAACTTTGTGGATAAAATCGGATATACAAAAGTGGAGGCCATCAACGATGTATCACTTCTGGAACACAGTGTTAGGGATGATTTGAATAAAATTGCCCCCAGGGTGAATGTGGTGATGAATCCTTTAAAGGTCGTAATCACAAATTATCCCGAAGATAAGGTTGAAATGATGCGCATCATCAACAATCCGGAAGATGAGACCGCCGGATCAAGAGAAGTCCCTTTTTCAAGAGAGATCTACATCGAAAGAGAGGATTTTATGGAAGATCCGCCAAAGAAATTTTTTAGAATGGGACCAGGTCGTGAAGTCCGGATCAAAGGAGCCTATATTGTAAAATGTGAGGATTATAAAAAAGATCCTGAGACCGGCGAGATTCTGGAGGTTTACTGTACCTACGATCCTGAAACAAGAAGTGGCCTGCCTGGTAGTAACAGAAAGGTGAAAGGACTGCTTCACTATGTTTCTGTTAACCATTGTGTGGATGTGGACGTAAGACTGTATGATCGTTTGTTTATGGATGTTGATCCTTTGGGACATAAGGACAAGGATTTTCTGGAATTTATCAACCCTGATTCACTTGTTTTAAAAACTGCCTGCAAAGCTGAACCTTCCTTGATGATGGCAAAGCCGCTGGATGTATTTCAATTCCAAAGAGTGGGGTACTTCAATGTGGATCCGGATTCATCTTCCGATAAACTTATCTTTAACAGAACAGTTGCTTTAAAAGATAGCTGGGGTAAAATGCAGAACCCTAAATAATAAAGGAATGCCATTTTCAATGTTTTTTCCTGAAAATATTAAAGTCCCTTTCGGGGCGTAGAAGTGTAATTATGCAAGCAAAACATGAAATCGTCCTGTTGCGTGTAACAGGAGAAGATAAACCCGGCCTTACATCGGGGCTCACAGCTATTCTTGCACGCTATGATGCAAATATTCTGGACATTGGTCAGGCTGATATTCACAACTCTCTTTCGCTGGGAATTCTATTTGAGGTTCCGGATGGCGAAGATTCAGGTCCAATTTTGAAAGATCTTCTTTTTAAAGCTTATGAGTTGGGATTGCATGCTCGCTTTGAGCCTGTCTCGGAAGAAAAGTACGCCGCCTGGGTAAACTTGCAGGGTAAACACCGCTACATCATTACGCTTCTTGGAAAGATGTTGACTGCCAAACAGATCTCTTCTGTAACAGCAGTGGTGGCTGAAAAAGGATTGAACATAGACAATATCAATCGTTTAACTGGAAGAATCCCGTTGGACGGCTCTGTAACACCAACAAAGTCATGTGTACAGCTCTCTGTTAGGGGAACATTAAAGGACAAATCAGAGATACAGGCGCGGTTCATGGATTTGTCGCAGAAGCTTGGCATTGATATTGCTTTTCAGGAAGATAATATCTATCGCCGTAACAGACGTTTGGTGTGTTTCGATATGGACTCAACCCTGATACAGACAGAGGTGATTGATGAACTGGCCATGAAGCATGGGGTGGGAGATGAGGTTAAGGCCATTACGGAAGCTGCCATGCGTGGTGAAATTGATTTTAACGAGAGTTTTAAACGCAGGGTTGGCATGCTCAAAGGATTGAGTCAGGATGTGATGCAGGACATCGCAGATAAGCTGCCTTTGACCGAAGGGGCCGACCGACTAATTTCAACCTTGAGAGATTATGGGTTCAAGACAGCCATCCTTTCTGGTGGGTTTACCTTTTTTGGCCAATATCTGAAACGAAAACTGGGCATTGATTACGTGTATGCCAATGAGCTCGAGATTGAGAATGGCGTATTAACGGGAAAGCATTTGGGCGAAATTGTTGATGGCAACCGAAAAGCAGAATTGATTAAGTTATTGGCACAAGTGGAGAATCTACATCTAGGTCAGGTCATTGCCGTAGGTGATGGAGCAAATGATTTGCCCATGCTGAATCTTGCCGGACTGGGCATTGCTTTTCATGCGAAACCTACGGTCAAAGAAAACGCGCAACAGGCCATATCTACCGTTGGTTTGGATGGTGTTTTATACCTGCTTGGTTTTAAGGATATTTATATTGATAAATCTATTCGTTAATTGGCATTGGATTTGAGAGAATTTGTTATTTTTGACCCTTGCACTTTAAAAATTTTATAATGAAAAGTAGAATCTTAGTTTTATTGACCCTCGTAATAATGATGTCTCAGGCGCTTGAAGCACAGGTGAAGGCGTTGAAGTTTGGACATGTTAACTCACAGGAATTATTATCTCAACTCCCTGAGATGGAAGCCGCTCTAACTAAATTGGAAAATATCAACACAAATAACAACGAGCAACTGACCAAAATGCAGGCCGAGTTAAAAAGCAAGAGTGAAAAATATATGGCCGAGCAAGCAACACTGACTGATCTCATAAATGCGCAGCGTCAGCAGGAATTGCAGCAGATGGATCAAAATATCCGTGCCTTTTATCAGGCTGCACAACAGGATATTCAAAAGAAAGAACAGGAGCTTACACTTCCAATTATTGAAAAAGCACGCAAGGCGGTGGAAGAAGTTGGAAAAGAAAACGGCTTTACCTACATTTTCGATATCTCAAAGGGCGCTGTAATCTTTCAGGGAGCTCAGAGCATTGATGTAATGCCTTTGGTTAAAAAGAAGCTAGGTCTCTTACCAAACTAAATGAACTTATCGGATAAAGCGGGTCCCATTGGTGTGTTTGACTCCGGTTATGGTGGTCTGACCATCTTACGTGAGCTGGAGAAAGCACTTCCGGAACATGACTTTATTTACCTTGGCGATAATGCCAGGAATCCATATGGCACCCGCTCCTATGAAGTGGTTTACGAATACACGCTGCAAGCTGTTCTACGTCTGTTTGAGATGGGATGCCATTTGGTCATTCTTGCCTGCAATACAGCTTCGGCAAAAGCACTCCGAACAATTCAACAAAAAGATTTGCCCGGCATTGATCCAAACCGAAGGGTGCTCGGTGTGGTGCGTCCGAGTGTAGAACTGGTGGGCGATTTATCCCGGACAAGAAAGGTTGGGGTGTTGGGAACCAGCGGAACAGTGCAGTCAGAATCATATCCCATTGAAATATTGAAGCTGCATCCGGATATAAAGGTTTTTTCCGAGGCCTGTCCCATGTGGGTTCCTCTGGTGGAAAATAATGAATACAATGGTGATGGGGCAGATTATTTTATTCAAAAAAACGTGTCGCAACTCATGCAAAAAGATGCACACATCGACACAATTATTCTTGGGTGTACGCACTATCCATTGCTAAAATCCAAAATCCAAAAATATGTTTCTTCAAATGTGACGATTCTGTCTCAGGGCCCGGTTGTTGCAAATCGTCTTGTGGATTACCTGCAGCGTCATCCGGAAATGGATACGAAAATAACAAGGGGAAATCAAAACCGTTTTTTTACAACCGAATCCGTTGCAAAATTTCAGGAATCAGCCGGTATTTTCCTGTCAAAGCCAGTTCTGGCAGAACACATAAAGATTGATTAATGTGCAAATGCACTCAGCTGTGTCACTAATGCTTATCCTCTTTTCTGAGAAAAGAAAACCTGGTCCAGCAGTTCAAACTCTTTTTCGAAGTTCGGCGTAAAAACACCTTTCCCAAGATTCTCCTTGATTTGATGGATGGGCCAGAACTTGCCATCATCCAATTCCTTTTTATTGATCCGGATATTTTTCCAGTCACGGGTGATAAAACAATATACAAGCTCTGTTTCTACATCTGTTTCCCATATGTATTTGACGATAAACTGATGCTTAAATTCGGTGAGCCCAATCTCCTCAAGTGTTTCACGCTTCAGTCCGTTTTCAAGGTCTTCACCAAAGCTTAAATGCCCACCAACAGCCGTGTCCCATTTGCCGGGTTCAATGAGCTTGTCTTCAGGCCTCTTTTGCAGGAATATGGAATTGTTTTTTAGAACATGCATATGAACCACAGGATGCATGATGCGTTGATCACCATGACAAACAGATCGCGGTATTTTCCCTTTTACCCCACCGTTTTCATCCACCACCGGAAGCCATTCTTCCTTTTCCATGCACTTTTTTAAATAACGATAACGTAAAAACTGATAGATTATAAATCCACCGATGAATAAAAAGAACAAACCTCCACTTACAAAGGCCCAGGCTGCATGCGAAAGAAAAAAGGCAGCATAAACAGTGAGCAGTATGTGCACAAGAATGATGAAGAAGATGACCTTGATATTTCTCGAAAACTCCATTAACTGTGCTTCGGTTAATTCTATCTCCTTCAGGTAGCGTTTCGACATCATCATCATGATGTTGTATTTGCTGAAGGCTGACACCCCCAGTAAAACTGCAAGTATTGTTTCAATCAATGCCGGCTTTAAAAGCAGCAATATTTCATCATGCATTAAATAGGATACGCCACCTAAAACAAGCAGTAGGGCCGTATCGATCAGAATAAAATAATCCGCTTTGCGTTCTTTGATCCATGAAAATAAAAATTCGAGTATTCCAAACCCAACAGCCACGATTAAACCTGTTTGGAGTCCCCAGATTTCTTCTGCAATTACAAATACAATCAGTGGTAAAAAACCAGGTATAAATTTTACAAGTAAATTTTTTAGGTTAAGCATATATTGACCTTCATCTTTGATTTACAAACAAACAGAACAGGATTTTGTTTTAAATAAATAAAAACATCCGATAACAAAAATAATAATTTAGGTTATCGGATGTTAATTCCGTTTGTTTAAATGGATGCAGGACTGTTTAATATGATCATATGTTCACTATAAAAAGCGGCCTGCTTCACAAATTTCTAAAATGGTTGTCCCTGTGCCAAGCCCAAATTTTCCGCCCATGTAGGCAATCAAATCTTCACTGCTGATGAGCTTTTGGCCAATCAGCCACTGAATGCTCTCAACCAAATAAGATTCTGCATTCTCTGCTTTTGGTAAATATTTGGGAAAAACACCATAGGACAAAGCCAGCTCTTTGGCTGTTCTTTGAACATAACATTGTGCATACACTGGTAGTGGCCCTCTGAATGCTGCAAGGTTTCTGGCGGTCTCACCTGTTAAGCTGTCTGTGATTATCGCCTTGGTATGAATTCGTGAAGCTGACTTAACGGCTTGTTTCGAAAGAAATGCGGTAATGCTGATGTCATCGTCACTGTAGGGGATTCGGATGTCATTGGCACTGAGCTTTGTTTTTTCGGCTTCCTCCGCAATCTTTGCCATGGTCTTAACAGCCTCAAGAGGATACTCGCCATAAGCGGTTTCTCCACTGAGCATTAAGGCATCAGTGCGATAATAAATTGCATTGGCAATGTCTGTTACCTCTGCGCGTGTCGGACGCGGGTATTTTATCATGTTATGCAGCATCTGAGTCGCAACAATCACAGGTTTCTTTGCCTTGACACATTTTCGGATCAACTGGCGCTGAATGCCCGGAATCTTCTCCTGAGCGATTTCAATGCCCAAATCACCTCTGGCCACCATGACGCCATAAACACACGCAAGTATTTCATCGATGTTTTCGACGCCTTCCTGATTTTCTATTTTTGCAATGATTTTTATCTGAGAACCTGCTTTGTTTAGCATTTGCTGTATGTCAGCAACATCCTGCGCGTTTCTGACAAAGGAATGTGCGATGAAATCAATGTCGTGCTTAATGGCAAATTCAATGTTCTTCTTATCCTTTTCAGTAAGAGAGGGCAGGTTAATGCGAACGCCGGGAACATTTACACTTTTACGACTTCCCAATTCACCATTGTTAAGCACCTCACATTCCAGATAATCATCATGCTTCTCCAGTACCAGCAGATCAATTTCACCGTCATCAATCAGAATATCACTGCCTACATTCAGGTCATTTACGAAATTCGCATAAGATACATTGATCTTTTCCTTGGTGGTTGCTTCGTTTGGATTACCCGCCACCTTAATGCGTTGTCCAATGGACAATTGAATTGTTGATTCACTTGCCGTGGTTCTGATCTCCGGTCCCTTGGTGTCCATGAGCAGTGCTATTTCTTCCGAAACAGCCCTCACGTTGTTCATAATTTTTGTCAAACCTGCTTCATCCAGATGAGCTGTGTTCATGCGAACCACGTTCATACCTGCATCGAACAACGATTTCACGAAATCAAGCTCACATCTCTTATCAGAGATGGTTGCGACAATCTTTGTATGCTTCATATTTGTTTGTTTTTCTAGTTTTAAGCACTTCTCGTAATGAAAAGAAGTGTGTGGCGGGATTTTTAAATAGTCAGCAAAGCCTCAATGCCAAGACGATAAGAGTCCATGCCAAATCCTGCAATTGTGCCTACACATACAGCGCTGATGTATGACTTGTGCCGAAAGGCTTCGCGTTTTGCAGTATTTGAAATATGTACTTCAATAACAGGGGATTTAATGGCAGCGATCGCATCGGCAATGGCAACAGAGGTATGGGTGTATGCGCCGGCATTTAAAACAATGCCATGGTAGCTGAATCCAACCTCATGAATCTTATTTATTATCTCTCCTTCAACATTGCTCTGGTAATATTCAAGCTTGATTTGAGGGTAGCGCTTGCATAATGTGTCAAAGTATTCTTCCATACTTTGAGCACCATAAATGCTCTTTTCTCTTACTCCCAGGAGATTTAAATTTGGTCCGTTAATTATCAATATATTCATTATCAGCATTTTATGAATTGGCCGATTGACGAAACAAAGCTATTAAATATCTTAACAATTGTGCGTGTTTTGAGCTAATTTTTTTTTCACAAAAAAACAACCTGCAGACAGGTACAGCGCGCATTGTTTAAGGGAATCTGTTTTTATGCCATGTTTAAGTCATAAACAAACGCGTTATAAGGATTGTTCTTTTTCATTTTTTGGTAACTTAGCGGGCATATTAACATGTTCACAAACTAAACAATAATGAATCGTATCGCAGGTCTGGCATGTATCGTCATGTTATTTGTCCCAATCGCATGTAAACGCAATGTTGTAGAAAAAAGAAAGCCCAACATCCTTTTTATCCTGGCAGATGATTTTGGAAATCACGATATGGGGTGTGCCGGAAGTACCTACTATGAAACACCTAATTTGGACAAACTTTCAACGGATGGCATGAGATTTACACAGGGATATGCTGCTTGTCAGGTTTGCAGTCCTTCGAGAGGATCTATTATGTCAGGACAGTATCCTGCAAGACATGGCATCACGGATTGGATCGGCGCAGCTTCCGGCGTCCAGTGGCGAAAACATAATCGGCACAATAAATTGTTGCCGGCCGAATACGTACATCAGTTAAACAGTGAACTAACAACATTGCCTGAAGCCCTGAAGATGGGTGGATATGTGACCTTCTTTGCCGGAAAATGGCACCTGGGAGGTGAGGGCTCAATGCCTGAAGATCATGGCTTTGACATCAACAAAGGAGGATGGGAAAAGGGGAGTCCTGCCGGCGGGTATTTTTCACCGTTTAAAAACCCTTATCTGGAGGATCGCATTGAGGGCGAAAATTTGTCAATGAGACTGGCCCTGGAAACATCCGATTTTATCAAAGCACATAAGGACACTGCATTTCTGGCTTATCTTTCCTTTTATGCGGTGCATGGCCCCATTCAAACAACGCAGGAAAAATGGAAAAAATACAGGGATAAAGCAGTGAATGCCGGGTTGGCTGAAACAGGCTATGATATGGCGCACTTTCTTCCCATTCGTAAGGTGCAGGATAATCCGGTGTATGCCGGTCTGATCGAACACATGGATGAAGCCATTGGTGTGGTTATGAAAACATTGCAAGAGCTTGGTTTAGACGAAAATACAATTGTTGTTTTTACATCTGATAATGGTGGTGTGGCTTCAGGGGATGCTTTTTCAACCTCAAACCTTCCCTTGCGCGGCGGGAAAGGCTATCAATGGGAAGGAGGTATTCGTGAACCTTATTTTATTAAAGTTCCCTGGCTAAACACCGCAGGCCGTGAAAGCGACGTTCCTGTATCCGGAATTGATTTTCTACCAACATTGCTGGAGTTAACAGCGGTAGACGTGCCCACCACGCAACATGTGGATGGTGTCAGCCTGGTGCCTTTGCTGGAAGGAAAAGCAATGAAGGAACGCCCTTTGTTCTGGCATTACCCTCACTATGGCAATCAGGGGGGACAACCATCCTCAATCGTGCGATTGGGTGAGTGGAAACTGATTCATTTTTGGGAAGATGGGAGAGATGAGTTGTACAATGTTGTAAAAGATATTGCAGAGACAACAGATCTTGCTCAGTCCAATGAAACCAAAGCAAAAGAGTTACGCATTATGCTGGATCACTGGCTGAAGGGTGTAGGGGCTAAAATACCCCAGCCAGATCCTGAATATGATGAGCTTAAAGCAATGAAGCGTCACAATGAAACAGTTGCGAAACGGTGGCCTGCCCTTGAAGCTGAAAGGTTGAAGTTGCTTTCTGAAGATTTTGATCCCGAAAATAATTGGTGGGGAAGTAAGGTGACCAGAGACTAGGATGGCTAAAAGCAGTGACATACGTAAGCACTTTAATACACACCTGCGACTTGAAAAGTCATTGTCGGGAAATACATTGCTGGCTTATAACTCGGATGTACAGAAGTTGTTCGATTTCTTCTTAGGTGATGAAAAACGGGTGATACATGCTTCCTCAGATGAATTATCAACATTTATTCAGGAGTTGGGCGAACTGGGAATTACACCTCGCACACAGGCCCGAATCATTTCAGGGGTGAAAGCATTTTACAGGTACCTGATTCTTGAACACCTGATACAGGACGATCCCTCTCAACTGTTGGAAGCACCGCGCCTTGGGCGCAAATTACCTGAGGTTCTAACCCTGGATGAAATTGAACGCCTTATTTCAGTCATTGATTTGTCGAAGGCTGAAGGCCAGCGAAACAAAGCCATTATTGAAACCTTATACGGCTGCGGCCTGCGCGTTTCAGAGCTGGTTAATTTACAGATTTCAAACCTCTATCTAAAGGAAGAATTTGTTCGTGTTGTGGGGAAGGGAAACAAGGAACGACTGGTGCCCATTGGCCAGAAGGCCATCGTTGAAATCCTAAAGTATTTCGAACATGATAGACTGGCGCTTGATATCAAGCCGGGACATGAAGATTATGTTTTCCTCAATAGGAGAGGACGGCAATTAACACGGGTGATGATATTTACAATCATAAGAAATCTGGCCGTTTCAGCCAATATCCGAAAAGACATCAGTCCACATACCTTTCGGCATTCCTTCGCGACGCATTTGCTCGAAGGCGGTGCCAATTTGCGTGTAATCCAGCAAATGCTTGGACATGCCTCTATTATGACCACTGAAATTTACACCCATCTGGATAAAAACATGCTGATTGAAACAATTAAGGATTTTCACCCCAGAGCGTTGGGTTTCAAAAGCTGAACAGACGGAATTCTCCTTCTGTTAGCTGCCTGCAATCATATCCCCCTTAAAACAGTTTTGGAATTTCAAT
>JBFHER010000072.1:0-15144 GCA_041584055.1 Bacteroidales bacterium | reverse complement strand
GGCATTCCAAATGCGGATGGCAATGTTCCAAATAAGATTGAAACAGTTCCTACGGTTAAGGCATATGGCATCTGTGTTTTAACATGTTGAATATGATCGCAGCCACTTGCAAGGGAGCTCATGATGGTTGTGTCGGAAATAGGGGAACAGTGGTCTCCAAGCACCGAGCCTGCGAGCACAGTGGATACAATGTTTCCGAAAATGGCCATGGAAGCCTCGTGATCAAGTCCCGCATTCTGGCAAATGAGCCATCCTGCAGGTAAGATCAAAGGATAGAGAATTGCCATGGTTCCCCAGGAAGATCCTGTTGAAAATGCCACCAGAGCAGCAATCAAAAAGGTCAGGGCAGGGATCACACCCGGAGCCATTTTGAAATCTAGAAGTGCATTTGAAATAAAACGAGCCGTATGCAATTGCTCGGTAATTTCTGCCAGCGACCAGGCTAGGATCAAAACCATCACTGCAGGTAACATACTCTTGAAACCGGTAACCATTGCCTCCATGGCGTCCCTGAGGTTAAGAAGCTTTTGTGAAACACTCATGGTAAGCGCGACCATGGTTCCAAGCAAGGATGACCATAGCAGAGCCACATAAGAATCAGCATTGCCAATTGTTTCAGAAATTTTTTTGATAAAACCGATGTTTTCGTTATGCCATACAGACCCATCCCAACCGGTGATTAACAAGCCACCAATGGTGCCGAGAACAACAACAATGACAGGGAATACACCATTCAGCCAATGGGTGCTGGCGTGGTCATGCGAATCGTCCACCTGAGGATGATCACCTGGAATTCCTTTTCTTGCATTACGTTCAGCATGAAGCATGGGACCATAGTCCTTTTGTTTCAGTATAAGGAAGAGCACAAAAGCAAGGGTAAAAATGGGGTAGAAAGAATATTTTAATGAGCTGATGAAGATGGCATAAGCACTTTGCTCAATTCCAATCTCCAGAATGCCCTCCTGAATATAGGAAAGTTCTGCTCCGATCCAGGTTGTCACAAAGGCAATACTGGCAATGGGAGCAGCAGTTGAATCAACAATGTATGACAGTTTCTCCCGGGAAACCTTCAGCCGGTCCGTTACCGGTCGCATGGTGTTGCCTACAACCAGGGTGTTTGCATAATCATCAAAAAAGATAAAAAGTCCAAGTGCCCAGGTGATGAACTGACCTGATCGTGCTGATCGTGCATATTTTGCAAGCCGGTCAACCAGGCCTTTCATGCCTCCGTTTTTATGAATAATGCTTACCATCCCTCCAATGAGCATTGAGAAAATTATTATGGATACATGCCCTTCATCTTTCATGGCTTCTACAAAATAAGTATCTGCTGTCGAAAAGAATCCTCTGCGAATCCCTTCCCATAGCGAGCCGTTCGAATAGTAGTTGATGATAAAAGCACCCGAAAATAAACCCAGAAAAAGGGACGAATACACTTCTTTAAAGGCCAGTGCCATCAGAATCGCCAGGAGAGGGGGGAGAATGGATAACCAAAGTGGGATTGGTTGCACTTGTCGCTGAAACGAAAAATTGCCTTTTTGAATGAAGAAGGACTGTGATTGCTCAAAGCTGAACTCTTTTTTTGCAATGCCGTTTTTAATTCTCCAGTATTCTGAATTTCCATTCCGTACAATTTCAATTGAATCAGCCATGGAAGCGTCTTCAAGGTTTAATGTTACCGTAACCGGAACATTCTGCATGACAGGAACAGGGAAGTCTATACTGGAAATCGTTTGACCTGAACTTAGGGGAGACAGAATCAAAAAAAGGAATACATTTACTATTTTGAATAGGATTCTGTCCACCGGTTTATTTTAAGGATTGATTTACCTTCTCAAGATCTTCTGGGGTGTCTACCCCAATGGATGCATGATCTGTTTCTTTGACCTTGATGATAAATTCATTTTCCAGCCAGCGGAGTTGTTCCAGAGATTCTGCCAGTTCAAGTCTGGACGGTGGCAGCGTGACAATTTGCTTCAAGGCATCGTAACGGTATGCATACATGCCAACATGATTGAAAAAATCTTGTTTTTCAAACCAATCCTCTTTTTCAGAACCACGGATGTATGGAATTACTGATCGGCTGAAATAGATTGCCCTGCCATTTTTATTAAAGATAACCTTTACTTTATTTGGATCCTTGAGTGCATCAAATCCATCCTTTTTATTAAACTTTCGGGCAAGGGTGGCTATTTGTGTGTCAGGCGACAAAAATGTGTCTGCAAGGGCTTGTATTTGATCTTTTTGGATAAATGGTTCATCCCCCTGAACGTTGATTACAATGTCCGGGTTTGTGTTTTGGCTGTCAGCCCATATTGATGCCGCTTCAAAACAACGATCAGTACCGCTTGGATGATCCTCACGGGTAAGGAGCACATGCCCGTTGAATCTCCTGACGGCCTCTTCAATTCTTGTGTCATCAGTGGCTACAACAATGTCAAACCCGGTTTGGGCTGCATTTTCATAAACCCATTGAATCATTGGTTTGTTTCCAATAAGCGCTAACGGTTTCCCGGGAAACCGTGTGGACGCATAACGGGCAGGAATGACGATCAATACTTTTAATTGCTTCATTGCATCAAAAATAAACAAAATTATGAGAACAGCCTGATGGTGACATTTTCTGCGGCCACATAGTTTTTAAGGAGATGAACAGACCAGTGAATTGTGTCGTGCAAATATGCATCATCTCCCGAATAGGCGTTAATATTCATAAGGAATCGTCGCGTATTCAGATGGATCATTGTCCGCTCTTCATCGCTGGTAGGGGTTCCAATTCCTCCACGGCCATCTCTCAGTACTGGCAAACCCTCAATATTCAGGAAGCCCCTTCCAATGCCCCGATATTGTTCGTCTTTTAGTCCAATGCCATAAATGAGATTTCCTTCAATCTTATCTGCGTCAAACCCGCCAATCGAATAGCCTGATTTTAAGGAAACAAGATTTACCAAATCCACCAAAACCGATATTCTATACAGGTCTTTCCCCTGTAGAATCCTACGGTTGAGCTGTTCTGCTGAAGGGCGGTACCGGTTGGGATCTTTCCCGCACTTTTTGTAGGCTTCACGAGTGGCAGCAATGGCTGCGATGTTTTTTACATCAGGAATTTTAATTGTAGACCGAATGCCTTCTTCAACCTGCCGTATTTCATCCCACAGAGTGTCTGAATTTTTTGTGTTTGTCAGATCGCATTCAATGATTGCACATGTCAGGTCAGGAGCATTTTCTTTCAATGCACGCTCAAATGTAAGTGTTTTCTGATTCATGGTGTAAAGATAAAATATGTTGGATGATGGATGAAGGCTGTCGGAAGAATTTTTATGAACGCATTAAATGTGTTGCATCAATAGTTGCTGATGCAGTGTAACTTTGAGCGTAAGAAATGGCTAAAAACAGCAAGAGTGTGGTCGCTCTCGCTCTCACACTCTTGCTCCTTATGGGTGGTGCCACCAGGAATCGAACCGGGGACACATGGATTTTCAGTCCATTGCTCTACCAACTGAGCTATGGCACCCTTTCGGGGCTGCAAATATAATTATCTTTTTAAATATTTAAAACCATTGTGTGAAAATTATCAAAACAATCCGCTTCCTCCAAATCAGACATGTACATAACAATTTTAAAAAAAATATAAAACTTATGTGCAGATTGAACATTGTAATTACTTTTGTATTTTTACAGATAATAAGAATTAATACATACAGATTATGAAGAACTTTCGAGCCCTATTCTTAATCCTTTTGGCGTTCCCTTTATTTTTCGCCTGTGAGGATGAGGTAACTGATCCGGATGATGATGACGATGAATCAACAGAAACTGTAATTACGTCAGCACAAAAAAAGTATATACAGGTGAATGGCTGGATATGGGAGGAGATGGATTTATGGTATTTATGGAATGACATGTTGCCAGAGAAAAAGTCTTCCATAGAAGTGCCGCAAGATTACTTCTCGGATCTGCTTTATTCTAAGGATAGTTGGTCATATTTGGCTGAAGATTATAAAACATGGATAAATAGCCTGCAGGGGATTTCGAAATCTCTGGGTTATTCGCTTGCTCTTTATTATAAGGACAGTGGTCAGAAAGCCATTATTGCAGTTGTTGAATTTGTTTATCCAAA
Source organism: Bacteroidales bacterium (assembly GCA_041584055.1). Classification (GTDB taxonomy): domain Bacteria; phylum Bacteroidota; class Bacteroidia; order Bacteroidales; family UBA5342; genus JBFHER01. The sequence goes on along the minus strand of JBFHER010000072.1, from coordinate 11,024 downwards.
TACACCTGCCGCCTTAGCGGGTATAAAAAGGGGTGATATTATAGGAAAGATTAACGGGACAGAGTTATTTATTGGGAACTATTACGACCTGCTTTTTGACACGGAGACTGCAGATATCACCTTATTAGATGATAATTACGAATATGCCGATACAAGCTTTCATGTGGTAGCCGAAGAAATTGAAGAGAATCCGATTCTGCATTACGAAGTTATAGACATTGAGTCTAAGAAAATTGGTTACCTGGTGTATGTCGGTTATATCTCAAACTTTAATGAGCAGTTGAATCTAGCACTAGCTGAGTTTAAAAATGCGAATATTGAAGAGTTGGTGTTAGATTTGCGTTATAACCCTGGAGGGGATCTAGGTGCTGCAGTTGAATTATGTAGTAGCATAGCGCCGGAGTCGGTGGTTGACAATAATGAAATATTGGTTAAGTATCAATGGAATACTGATCTGCAGGCATATTTTGTACAGTCTGCGGTTTCTGACCCTGATTGGAATGATCAACTCAGGATTTTGTTTGATCATTCTGTTGAAAACAAACTAAATCTTAACAAATTATACGTGTTAACAACTGGAGGCACGGCCTCTGCCAGTGAATTAACAATTACCGGACTTGATCCTTATATGGAGGTCATTAAAATAGGCGAAACAACGCATGGTAAATATGCTGCATCAATTACAATTCCTGACGAAGATTCTTTGTGGGCGATGCAACCCATTGTTTTAAAATACGCAAATGCCCTGGGTGTGACTGATTTTGTAAATGGTTTTACCCCTGATTATGTGGTTAATGATATGTTGGATTATGAGTTTGGCGATCTGGATGATCCTATGCTAAAAAAGGCAGTGGAGCTTATTCTTGGTCATGAATTAGAGAGTTCTATGAAGAGCTTGCGCATGGTAGATCGGGATTTTGGACCAAAAATAAAATCACTGGGGCGAAATGAAAGAATACAAAATGGAATTCTGAACATTGATATCCCGGTGCGAAGGTTATAAAAAGGAGTTGTACGTATATTTTCCCTTTCAGTACTTGGGCGCTTTGGTTTCTTAAGTCTTATTTTATCACTTTTAAAGCGGGGGGGTAACGCATCGAATTGCTTTATTTAAACGTTGATGGCTTGCCTGCTTGTTATGCAAAAGGTAGATTAATTGAATATTCTCAGGGATAAAGAGAACAAAATAAGATGTTTGATGGCGATTTGATTCTGTAAAACTCATTCGTCTGTTGTGAATGGTCATCATTGCTCCAAATGGACTTTGGATTATTGTGGTGGGTGTAATGATTTGTATCATTTTCAAGATCACGATCATGACATCACCATATTGATAAATGGTATTGTCCCTGTTGTTAGCGCTTTTAAACCCTATTTAATGCATGGCGCTGCCACCATTAGAATTAAGCTCGTCTCAAATGATTATTGGTTCATAGTGTTTCGACGAAAATTCGGTTTTTACCGAAGCCTCTCATTTGTCATGTCTCGTTTACAGCTGCGCTAACAATTTTATTGTGTTCACACAATGGTGGCTGATCCATTTAAAAGCATCCGGTGTTGAACAAAAAAAAACAGAACCCAATGGATTCTGTTTTTTTTTATAGCGTGCTAAATGAAATTTCACATATTATTCATCGCCTGTTAATCCGGTATATCTGAAACCCTGGATACGATAGTTGTGATAACCATAAGCTGCTGGGTAGGTGTCATCACCAAAACCAACATTGAAAACAATGCTGTCAGCAACTGAGCCACTTGGAGTTGTTGCTGCTCCATAAAGGATTTTACCAGCATCAATCTGTACGTTCACTTCATAATATTCGTTGGCTGCACTGTCTACCTGAAAGGTCATTGCACCAAGGTTAACATTAATCTTGGTTTTAAACTCATAGAAGTTGCCGTGGTCATCAATCCACATCTCTGTTTCATTATCGGCTGAGGTGTTGTAAGTGTCAAGGTGAAACATACCATTGTCAAATGGGTCATCATAAACGACTTCTCCATCCTGATCAACAGCATATACTTTCACATACCACTCGCCTGCCATGTCACTGGTTTTGGTCTTGCCAATCTCTTCCTTCTCACAAGAAGTGGACAATATGAGCACAGCAACCAGTAAAGCCGTATATTTAAATAGTTTTTTCATTTTAAATCTGCTTTAATTAGTTCATAATAATTGTATACTCCATCAATCCAGCGTAAGCCACTTTGTATGTGATTTGACCGGTTTCCGGATCAACATAACCATCGGTTAATCCGTCCATTGAATCACCCCAACCTGCTACACTTGAAGATAATGCAGTAATGGTGTTGTCGGCGTTCAATTTAAACGTACCTGTCATTGCATAAGCTGATCCATACCCAACTCTTTGGTCATAATATCCTCCCATAAAGTCAGAGATATAAAATTCGCCAGGTGCTATTTGAAGGATTAAAATGTCATAACCACTGAATGGAACAACCGCTTCTGAACTGAACCAGTAACGTTGCGTTCCCTCAAGGGTTGTGTGAATACCTGTGGCTATTATCGAAGGCGTTGGATCTGCAACATAAACGGTTCTTGAATCTGAAACAAAGAAACCGTCTTCATTGGTAATCTTATAGTTTATAGTATAAACGCCAGGTGTATTTGTGTCAAGATCAGTAGTAACTTCTACCTGATCATTCACATCTACACCATTTAACATAGCAGAATAGCCAGCATCAACATAAGCTTCTCCTTTTGAAACGATAATACTAGGTTCCCCTTTAAGTTCTAACGTTGGGTAATATGTTACCCTCGTAAACCCTTCCGTGGTATTATTCTCGCAAGCATAAAACAGAATTGCAGCGAGCGCAAGTACCATTAGATTTGATATTTTATTTTTCATTGTTTGCTTTTTTTAAAGTTATACCTTATTCAGCCCAGAAAACAGGAACATTGTCTCCCTTGTTAGCTGGAGAATTGCTGTTACGGCTTGAAGAACTTTCAGCATATTTAAATCGCTGAAGTACCTTGGCAGCTCCCAATTCAGTATTATACTTTATGGGAGTATAAAGAGTACCTGCTACATAAATTTCAGGTTTGTATTCGTCGGTTGTTTCATTGTAGATATCGTCTCCACTTACTGTTCCAAATGCTGGATAACCCAAACGACGCATTTCACACCAGGCTTCGAAGTTATTAATTCCGCCGAGAGCTACCCACTTTTGAATTCCGATCAATTCTTTCCATTTGCTGGCATTCCAGGCATAAGTTCCTTCATATACATCTGTAGCACCAGAAACGCCTGCTGATGCAAAAGAAGCTTCAATTGCAGCTTCGTAATGCGCTTTCGCAGCAACTGCTGTTCCATAACGAGCTTCATATTCAGCCATAAAGAATTCAACTTCTGCAACAGAAATTAAATAAACAGGCATGTCGTATGTAAACACTGGACGACAGAAGTAAGGTGACTTGTATTTTGTGGAAGTACTGAAGTTAGTCCCTGAAATACCACCTTTATATTCACCTGCTTCATCGTTAGGTGCGAAGAACGCTTGTGCGCGTGCATCATTGCTTTCAAGCATTGTTTGCAAAAATGCCAGGTTTGCTACCACATTGATCTGAGTAGACCCAAAATAGGTTGCATATTCTTCCTGATAGAAAGGACTAGCTTTTCCTGTTTCATCAGTCCAAATGTCATCAAACGAAACATCTTCTGTTGGAAAGTTGCCAGCGCTGATTAAGGCCGATAATTTAGCCTGCACATCTTTTGAATCGCTCATGCGCATGAGGATTTTAAGTTTAACTGCATTGGCGAATTTAATCCACTCATCAGAAGTTGTTGTTCCAAATAAAAAGTTAGTACTTACAACATCAGATGCAGTAGCTTTGCCAAGGGCAACATCAAGTTCTGCAAGAATGCCTTCATACACAACTAATCCATCGTCATACTTCGGTGATAAATTTTCTAAATCTAACGCTTCCGTATAAGGAGCTTCACCATAAGCATCAATAAGTGCCTGATAAGTAAATGCTCTTAACGTGGTTGCTGCAAGGTACGTTCCCCACTCTTCATTGCTTTCAGATTCAGACCGGATTGTTTCAATGTTGCCAAGAACTCTGTTGAAAAGCTGCGTGTATGTTCCGCTAGAACGTGTGGCAGACATTTTGAACTGAGAATAATCAACATAGTTGCTCGTACCAAAGTTGTGCGCATATTGCTGAGCATAATAGCCTCCAACAATGCGCATAAAGTTTCCATAACTCGCTGCAAGGTTCATTTCTACACCTGGCAGAACCATATCCGAAGTAATGTTAGTCTCAGTGGGAGAGTTCGGATCCTGGTTTATATCTAGGTAATTATCGCAAGCAGATAAACCTACAAGGATTGCGATTAAATACAATATCTTTTTCATAAAACTCATTTTTAATATGTAATACTTAAGTTAAAACCATAAATGCGGTTAGCAGGATTTACATATAATTCTCCAAACGAACCTTCTAAGTCTGTACCAGTTGTACTTGATTCAGGATCAATGTAATGGTTGTCAGCAGCGGTCCAAACGAAGGCATTATTTACAAAGGCTGAAACAGACACATTGCTTAAATAAAGCGACTTGGTTAGTTTCTTAGGAAGATTATAAGATAGGGTAATGTTTCTAATTTTTGCAAAAGATCTATCTACCAAATATGCTTCTCCACCAAAGCCATAACCGTATGTGTCAAAATATTCCTGGAAGCTTCCATCAGAAGTTTTAATTGGTGTGGAATTCTCGATATACAGCGTGTTTTCGCCATCTTCAACAACCTGAACAGAATTCGGGATAACAAAAGGATTTCTGTCGTTGTATGTCGTTACGATGCCATTTCCGGTGAATTGCATTAGATTTTTTGTTCTGGAGAACATTGCACCACCATAGCGAACGTCAAGACTTGCACTAAGTGAGAATCCATAAGCAGAAAGTGTGGACGTAACACCTCCAGTCCATTTGTGATTCATATCAAGGCCGGTGGCTTCAACATCAGTACCTAATACTGGTTGTCCAAGTTCGTCAACAATTGCATATCCATCGTAAGCACTGTTTGGATCATCTACATATTGAGTTAAATAAGTATAGAATGAACCCATTGGCTTGCCTTCTTCGGCATACATGTAAACAGCGTCGTTTCCTGCAGCAAAATCGTAAATAGTTACTTTTCCACCTTCAAGGCTTTCTGGCATTGAAAGAACCTCATTTTTATTAATTGCAAAATTGAAGTCTAAGTCCCATTTAAAAGTTCTGTTTTTGAAAGGAGTCGTGTTAACTAACAGCTCTATTCCTCGGTTTTCTACCGAACCAAAGTTTGTTACAAGACTGCTAAAACCAGTTGAAGGATCAACAGGAAGTGTAAAGATTTGATCATCTGTTACGCGATCGTAAAGAGCAGCATCTAAGCCTAATCTTCCACCAAAGAATTGAACGTTCAATCCAATCTCAGCTTCTGATGTCATCTCTGGTCTGAGTGATGTTGAACCCGCAGTTGTAGAAGAAATAAATGAGTTCGTGCTATTCATAGGGAAAGAAGCGATATCGCTGCCGTAATAACCATTGGCATATCCCTGAACATAACGTCTGCTTGTATAATATGGACTGGTATCGCTACCTGTTTTTCCATAAGCCGCACGAATCTTACCATGTGAGAACCAGTCAGTTTCAGGCATAAGTTCTGTGAAAATCCAACTTAAAGTTGCTCCAGGATAAAAGTAGCTATTGTTATCTATTGGTAGTGTAGATGACCAGTCGTTACGAGCAGTCAAGTTTAAATACAACATGTCATTTAATCCAAACGTTACATCACCAAATAAACCAATGAGTCTTCTCATCCATTGAGATTCTGACAAGGTTGTTTTTGTTGATCCATTGCTTAAATCCCAAAATCCGGTGTTAAAAGTAAGAACGTCTGTTTGGCCTGCAATGCTGGTTGAATATCTCTCGTTTATGTTTAACCCGGCATTTGCGTTAACTGTAATAGCACCAAGTTTATCATCGAAGTTGACAAGGAAGTCGTTGTTGATCTCGTAGCGCCTTCCATAAGCCGCATAAACGTTACCATCCTGATTCATATTGGTAGGAGAATAACCATAATCCTCAACAATTAATGCATCGTCAACTGAAATTTGAGGTGTACCCACCTTTCTGTCATAATCGGTATAGTCATAACCAAAACGATACGTCAGCGTCAGGTTGTCAGTTGGCTTCACGTCAGCCTGTAATTTACCATATACCTGTTTTGAATCCAAATGGTTATAGTTGTTAGCAAGTGACCAATATGGGTTGGTAATTCCGTAAGGTGTGAAATATGCCTCAGGCGTATTGAAAGGATTGGTGATATCTTTCATGTCCAAAATAGAAACATCTCTTGGCATTTCATATAAACCATCAATTACTGATGTTCCCTGAAATGATCCTACGGTGTTTGTTTCAGAACGAGCAACGTTGATCGAAGATGAAATTTTCAGCCATTTGTTTGCCTGATAACCTGAGCGAAATGCAATTGTATTTCTATCATAAGTATCTGCATCTGAAGGCATGATACCATCATCGCTGTTGTTAGAGAAAGAAATGTAGTAATTCATTTTTTCATCTGAAGAAATACCGCTCAGAGATACGTTGTGGTTTGTTGATAAACCTAGTTCAAAGAACTCACTGATATTATCTTCAAGTGCATTGTAGTCGTGGATTAACTGTTGGTTGTTCCAGATTGGTCCATATACCTGAACAGATCCATCAAGTTTTGGTCCCCATGAACCATTTTCAATGTAAGTTTGAGTTCCATTCCATCCTTGACCAAATTCGTTCTGCAAAGTAGGAAAAATACTTACCTGTCTTAGTTGTAATCCTCCGTTGTACTGAACCTCAAAGTCTTTGTTTTTTCCTTTAGATCCTTGCTTGGTTTCAATTACAATAACACCATTGGAAGCGCGGCTACCATAAAGCGCGGTTGCAGCAGCACCCTTCAGCACTGTCATTGATGCAATGTCGTTAGAAGCAATGTTTCCAACTCCACCTGCACTTATAGAGTGACCTGAGGTGTTAAGTGTGCTATTTTGTAGAGGAACTCCATCAACCACATATAAAGGTTGGTTGCTTCCATTAATTGATCCGAAACCACGAATTACAACATTTGATGCTGCACCAGGATCAGAAGAAGTTGATTGAACTTGCAATCCGGCAACTTTACCAGTCAATGACTTGGTAATGTCTGTGTTTCGAGCCTTGAGCAATTCCTCGCTGTCAACAGTTGTTGCTGAATAGCCAAGTGCTTTCTTTTGACGCGTGATCCCCATCGCGGTAACCACCACCTCATCCATTCCAATGTAGCCAGAAACCATTTCTACACTGATTTCTTTTTTTCCTACGATGGAAAATTCCTGACTTTCCATTCCTACAAATGAAAATACCAAAATAGTAGCATCTTCAGGAACATTTAAAGAGAATTCCCCGTTCGCATCGGTAATCGTACCTAAGGTAGTACCTTTTACCAGAATAGACACGCCCGGTATCGATCCGCCATCTTCTGCGGAGGTAACAACACCTGTTACTTGTCTAGTCTGAGCATTTACAAGCCCTATGCCTAAAAGAAAAAGGCATGAGAGCAGTAGTGTTAGCTTTCTCATAAATCGACTTTTTTTTGTTTAACATTAATACAGTTCGAGCATCAAAGTTAACTAAATTTAACTCAGATGCAAGTTTTGCTATTTTTTTCTGTGCTTCTGATAGCGCAGGATCGGAAACAGTGTGCTTTTGTTCCGTATGTTTAAAAACATGATTTTTGTCACATAATTTTAAATTAGTTAACAAATACAGAAAAGTGTATACGTGTGGATAACATTCTGAATTGAAATAAACTGTAATTTTAATAATTTTTTAATGCTAAAAACTTGTTGGTAAAGGTCTTTAATGTTCAAAATTAGGTGTATTTTTTTTCTGTGTTGTGATTTTTTTTTATCATGCTGAGAAGGTTAACCGGGATACGAAAAGTATGGGGGTTTTCTATCTGAATGTTGTATAAGGCAGTATCCCACAATGAAATGGTGTTTTTACCAATGAAGACAATTCTAATTGTGGTATAATTTAAGTCTTACTTACCTTAACTTATCGGCCATGCGCCAGGCCTCTGCTGCTGCAGTCATGTCACCCAATTTAGAACAAACATCCCCCAACAGGCGAAATGCAGACTTGTTTTTTCTATTGAGTGTGGTTGCTTTTTCAAGATCAGCACGGGCAGCGTCTAAGCGTTTCATTTTGGCATATAGCTTTCCACGATTCAAAAATGCTTTAAAACTGCGTTGGTTGGTACGAATGGCTTCTGAGAAGTCATCTTCAGCCTCATCAAAGTGGCCTATGTCCATTTGTGTTATACCCTTTCGAATCCATGCATCTGTAAATTTTGGATTTATTTTTAAGGCTTTGTTGAAATTGGCGATGGCCGAACGGGCATCTTTTGCTTTTACAATGCACTCATTCCCCATGAGGTAGAATTCACGTGCCATGTCAGAGAACTCTTTATCGCGTTCCTGTTCTTGTTTCTTCAGTTTGTCGAGACTTGCTTGCAATCGACCAATAATGCTAAGCTTTTTAGAGATCAACCTTCTATTGCGTTCATCTGCCAGTATGTCCTGCAGGCTCTGGGCTTTTGAGAAATGCTCCAATGCTTGTCGGACATTCCCATTTTCGAATTCCTTATTGGCCAGCATCAGAAGTTCGCGGGATTGTGCAATTTGCATCGATTCCTGAATGACCTGCTGATCGTTGAATGCTTTTGCAAAGCTTACGACTTCCGGTTTTACAAAAATATCGCGTTGTGTTATCCGGTTTTTCAGGATGATGCCATCTAGCGAAGTGCAGCGGCTCAATGCCACATAGGTTTGGCCACCCGCAAAAGCGCCTGTTCCCAGGTCAACAATCACCCTGTCGAATGTTAAACCCTGACTTTTGTGGATTGTAACGGCCCATGCAAGTCTTAGTGGGTATTGCACATAATTGCCCAATTCAATTTCTTCAACTTTCTTCTCTTTTTCATTGTATTCGTAGCGAATGTTTCGCCACATGTCCTTTTCCACAAGAACATCATTTCCATTTTCGAGTGTCACAAGGATCCCATCCTCCTCCAGTGATGCAATTTTTCCAATGGTGCCATTGACCCATCTGCGCTCCTGATCATTTTTGATAAACATGACTTGTGCATCCTCCTTTAACTCAAGTTCCAGCGGGTTAGGAAGTGAGTTCTCATTGAAATCGCCCTCAATTTTCCCCAAATACATAATCGCTTTTCCTGGCAAAGCCTCCAGCTCTTTTTCATTTTTAAAATCAACAATTGAACGCTTGGATGCGAGGGTGATGAAGAAATTCCCTTCCTCAGGTTTAAAATCCGGTTTGAATTGCCTGTTTAGCGCAGCCAAATACTCGTTTGAAGTTTGATTTACCCGAATGCTGTCAAGAATTGATACAAATAGATTGTCTGTTTGGCGATAGACTTTCATTAATTCAATGGAAACAAGCTTCATTTCTGAAAATACCCTGGCAGAAAAGAAAAATGAAGATTTATAAAAGTTGCGTAGAATTTCCCATTGATCCCTTTTTACAACGGGTTCCAGCTGATAAACATCGCCAACCATCAAGACTTGTTTTCCACCAAATGGCAGACGCATGTTTTTGGAATACACCCTTAGAACACGATCTATAAAATCAACCAGATCAGCGCGCAACATTGAAATTTCGTCGATGATCACCAATTCCAGTTCTTCTATGAGTTTACAGTGATTTTTGCGATATTTTAAAAAATCAAAAATGCGTCCTTTGTCCGTCGAAAGATCAGGGTCATTGGGCAGGAGTGGTCGGAATGGTGCTTTGAAAAAAGAGTGAACCGTTTGCCCGCCTGCATTGATGGCAGCAATGCCGGTAGGGGCAAGCACCACAAATTTTTTTGTGGTGTTCTGACAAATGTATTTCAAAAAGGTTGATTTCCCTGTGCCTGCCTTGCCGGTAAGAAAAACGCTTTGATTTGTCTCGCGTATCAACTTAAAAGCCTGCTGAAATTCAGGGTTGTCAAGGTCTATATTTTTGGGTAAATCTGTCAAAATGGATGATTTGATTTCTAATTGTTTTCCATCGATTGAAAGTGTCAAAAATACAACATATTAAAGCCCTGACAAAATTGAAAATAACGACCTGAACTAATTACTCAAAAAAGCATGTCTATTGGTGTCTGGAAAGGGAGTTGCTAAAGCATAAAAACTATTGAAATGTCTGGTTTCAGGACTTCCTGGTCAAACATGATCGCTGTTCTGATGAAGCCCCATTTACCGATTACTAGCCGATAAAAACAGGCATGTTTAATAAAGCTCGCCTACATTGTATAATTTTGAATTTACGATTTGCAAAGCGTTTACTATGCGGAATTTTATCTTCTTTTTAGTGTTGATGGCTGGGCTCATCATTGCATCCTGTACAAACGAAAGATACAAAACTGTTCTGAAAACGGATAAAAACGGATACCAGTACGAAGAGGTGACCAATGATCCGGCAAGAACACGTGTGTACACTTTGAAAAATGGTCTGAGAGTTTATCTTTCAGTCAATAAAGATGAGCCACGTATAAATACAAACATCGTTGTTCGCGCAGGATCCATAAACGATCCGGAGGGTTTGGGTGGCATGGCACATTACTTTGAACATTTGATGTTTAAAGGGACGGATGAAATTGGGACGGTGGATTGGGAACAGGAAAAGGTGATCATCGACAGTCTTTCAGTCCTGTTCGAACTGCATCGTAACACCAGATCTCCGAATAAGAAAGCGGAGATCTATGAAGCAATAGACAAACTTTCATACAGAGCATCCCAGTTTGCAATTCCAAATGAATATAAACAACTCCTTTCAATTATTGGTGCCAGTGAAACCAATGCCGGAACATCGTATGAATATACGCTCTATAAAAATGAAATTCCTGCCAATGAGCTGGATCGATGGCTAACGCTTGAATTTGAACGTTTCTCAGACCCGGTGTTGCGACTTTT
>JBFHER010000071.1:0-15264 GCA_041584055.1 Bacteroidales bacterium | reverse complement strand
GGAGAAGCCAAACATCCTGGTCATTATCACGGATCAACATTCAGGATCCATCCTAACACAGAGAGGGTATGAGCATATCAGTACCCCCGGGATTGATAAGTTAGCAGAGCAGGGTGTAACCTTTACACGCAGCTATTGCACATATCCTGTTTGCACGGCATCGCGGAAGTCATTTATGACAGGCATGATGCCCAGCAAGGCTACTCCGACCAACTATCCTTCAGTGGCTGGCCTGCTTACTGATGGTGGCTATGAAACAGCCTATCTGGGGAAATGGCATGTTGGCTCAACAGACATCGATGATGTGAGCGATTGGCATGGGTTTCAGACCTACCGTGATGGTCATGATGATACAGATATAACGGGATGGAGCACGGATTTCCTGAAACAGGAGCACCCAAAACCCTTCTTTTTGATCACTTCATTCCTGAATCCACATGATTGTTGTGAGTTGGCCAGAAACATTGCAGGTGACTCTGATTCATATCACGATGGGGCGGTGGAAGAACAGATGGATACCGCTTATTGTCCGATGCTTCCATCCAACTTTGCAATTCCTGAGAATGAGGCAGAAGGCATTTCTGCACGAAGAAATCAGGATCCGGGCGACCAATACTGGGATACAAATCCTTATAAGGATTGGACTGAATCCCAATGGAGACAGTACATGTACGGTTATGACCGACTGTTAGAGAAAGTCGATGCTCATGTGGGAGAGCTTTACAATGAACTGGAGAATCAGGGTATGTTAGACAATACCATTATTATCTATACTTCAGATCATGGCGACGGACATGCGTCTCATCAATGGACGCAGAAAAAAAACTTTTACGAGGAGGTAATCAATATCCCTTTCATTGTTTCCTGGAAGGGGAAGACCAAAGCCGGTGTTGTGGATGAAGAAACACTTATTTCAAATGGTCTTGACCTGTATCCCACCATTCTGAAGCTGGCCGGGATTGACATCCCTGAGTACCTGCCGGGTGAAAACCTGAGTGCCAGCTTTCTGATCGATGCAGGAGATGCCACCCCGGTACAAAGAGACTATGTGGTTTCTGAAATTGATCAAAAGGTGTACAAGAGCAATTCACCTGGTAGCTTCAACGGACGAATGGTAGTTACAAGTAAGTTTAAGTATTTTCTGTTCGATAATGGTGCGAATAAAGAACAGTTATTCGACATTGAAAATGATCCGGGCGAATTGAATCCTGTGACCTATGATCCGGCTTACCATGAAGCACTTGTGTCCTGTAGAGAAATGCTGAAAGAATGGATTACAAATACTGCGGATGATTTTGATGTGGACGCGGCCCTGCTGACAGTAAAGTATGATGTTAAAAGATGCAATGATGGATTGCCTATCATTACACAGGAAATGTTTACCGATGCTGGCGCAGAAGAGGATGGGGTAAACATCAACGGCCCCAGTGTCATCCGCATTCCTGACTGGATCAGCCCCGAACAGCGCGCGGATCCGGAGGCAGTTTACTACTGTTATTTTGCCCATCACGACGGAGAGTATATCCGAATGGCCTGGGCATCTGCAATAGAAGGCCCATGGCATCTTTATAATGTTGGGACCGGCGTGGCGATTGGTGATCGCGGGGTGCTGGATCATGGTCAAAATGACATTCAATTGGCAAATGGCATCCGCATCGAACAAAACCACCTGGCATCACCCGATGCACATATCGATCATGAAAACAAACGTATTATCCTTTATTTTCATGCTGGGCAGTCTACTTATGTGAATGATAATGAACTTGATGCACAGCTGAGCTATGTGTCTTATTCATCAGATGGTCTCGATTTTTATGATAACATTCAACCAGTGTTTTTTGGACCGTCGTATTTTCGGGTGTTCAGGTACAAGGATGATCTGTACGCACTGACCAACAATGGTACACCCTACAAGGCATTGAATGCAGATGATCCATGGACTCCGCCTGTGGGCTTTAATTTTGAGTCGAAGTTATGGGATGCTCATCCCAATAATCCTTTTCAAAAGGCCATTGACGAGAACACCGGTTTGACATCCGCTGAACTTCGTGTTCGCCACACTGGTGTTCGGATCGTGGGAGACGAGTTGCAGGTTTTTTACAGTCGACGGGGAGATTTGTTGGAGAATATTCAAATGTCAACCATCGATCTGAGTGTTGGCGACTGGACACAATGGGAGGCATCTTATCCGCCGTACCAGATCTTACAGTCAGCTCCCGGCTGGGAAGGTGGGGACCTGACACCCGCACCATCAGAAACTTCAAGTGCGCCTGAAGATGTTAACCAGTTGCGCGACCCATTTGTGTTTGAAGATGCTGATGGTTCACTCTATCTGTTTTACACAGGGCGGGGAGAAGATGCCATTGGTGTGGCGCAACTGATTGAGGCACATAATGAAGTAAATTCTATAAATTCGGTAAAAGATGCGCATCTGGTTTCGGGCATTTCCGCAAATGAGAATTTTGGCAATAGTTCTGTTCTTGAACTCAGTGAAGGTGGAGATCCGGAACCTTCAAAAAAGATCTATCTAAGTTTTGATTTGAGTGAGGTGCAAGCCTGTGAAAAGGCTTTGTTGTGCCTGTTTGTAAACGAAGGAAGCCCCTCCGATGTGAAAGTCTATGAAACAACAGATGTCTGGGGCGAATCTGAGATTACCTGGAACAATGCACCGGAAAAAGGGACTGAAATTGGATCTGCATGGATCGATGGAACGCAGGCGTATTTTAACTGGGATATCTCAGCATTTGTTAAAGAAAATATGGGAGGCAGTGTTAATCTGGTGATAGAAGCACAGGGGGCTGGTGCCGGGGTTCTGACCTTTAGCAGTAAGGAAGGAGCCAATGCGCCACAACTCAAATTAATAACAAATTCATCTGAATATAAATCTCCACCGCTGGCACCAACCTTACTTGTGGCATCAGCCAGTTCAATGTCGCAAATTGAACTAAACTGGAACGATAACGCACTGAATGAACTTGGCTTTAGCATTGAACGAAAAGATGTGAATGGTACATTCGTTGAAATTGCTACCCTGGAGTCAAATATAAACACTTATCAGGATATGGATTTGGATGCCGGAACAAAATATATTTACAGAGTGAAAGCCTTTAATGATGAAGGGGCCTCGCGATATTCAAATGAAGCGTCGGGGTTTACCCTTGCTGATGATTCTGAAGTTTTAACATTTCCTGTAATTGAGGATAGCTATGTAAGGGGAGGAGCATCTGCAGCCATAAATTACGGAACAGAGGCTGAACTACGGATTAAAACGGGAAACAAAGATGATTTTTTTCGAAATAGTTTGGTGAAGTTTGATCTGACAAATCAGAACTTAACGGGCGAAGATGTTGCACAGGCAAGCCTTCGACTATACGCCAATAGAACTGAGCTATCTAAGATCACAGCATCGGAAATTGGGGATGACTGGACAGAAACAACAGTTGTCTGGGACAATGCGCCTACAATCGGAAATGCACTTGCCAGTACATCAGTTGACGCTGCTAATATGTACTATGAATGGAATGTAACTGCTTATGTACAAGCGCAACTTAATTCCGACAAAATCGTTTCATGCTTGCTAAAGGACGTGGAAGGAAGCGGTGGCGATATCCGATTCAACAGCAAGGAAGCCGGAACAAATAAACCCGAACTGGTAATCGTTACCACAGGAACCATTCCGGAAAGCATCTTTCAACCATCTTTGGTGAATCAAGGCATTCGGATCTATCCCAATCCTGCATCCGAAACACTGCATGTCTCATTGTTGAAGGGAACCATCAGACGTTTGGTGGTGTACGATGTAATTGGCAATGTGATGCTTCAAAAGGACGAACTGAAGACAGATGTTCAGATGGATGTTTCTCATCTGGCAAATGGGATTTACTTGCTTAAAATTGAAGCGGAGTCCGGCAATCACCTGCTCAAATTCATTAAAAGCAAATAGTCCTTATTTTTTTGTAAGACCAGATTTCTAAAGACACAGCCTGTTATATTGTTGTTTAACCATGAGTGATGCAACAAAAATTGCACTCATTGAAATCCTGAGAATACCGATTTATGATTAGAAAGCTTAAATTTGTATTCTAATATTGTTTACAAAAAATAAATTATGAGACAATTTCAGTTTGGTGTTATCGCAGCCATAGTGATCGTTTTTGCAGGGTGTAAATCTGACAATTCAATTGAATTAGCATCTCCAGATGGTCTTAAATCAATAGTACTGTTTCCTTCCTCAAGTATTGCGGCTGATGGCTTATCCTTCTCTGTTAATTATGGTGAAGAAAACGTCATCCTGCCATCCCAGATAGAATTGTCTTCAGAGGATCTTGATCTCAAGGGTTCGTTTTCAATTATTAAAAGCGAAATAACATCTGTAGATGATGAATGGACCTCTCGCTTCAGTGAAAGGAGTACAATCCCGGATGTGTACAATCAGGTTAAAGTATACCTTACCAATGGCACAACGAATATAAATCTTATCTGTAGGGCTTACAACGAAGGGATTGCATTTGCTTACGAGATACCAGAGCAGGGAGACTTGAGCACCATTGGTCTGGATGAAAAAATCCATTACAATTTTGAGAATGATTATCCCTTATGGTCAACACCAAAACGTGAACGGGGTGTGCTGACAGCGCAGGGAGAATACCGTAAAATTCCAATCAGTCAATTGGAGCCCGGTTGTGAACGTCCCTTGCTCATAGAGCTGGGAGATCATCTGAAAGTGGCCCTTGCTGAGGCGAAGCTGGTGGATTATGCTCGCCTGAGCTATAGCCGGGGAGATAGATCAGCCCATTGCATCCTTTCCACGCTGGATGGGAAAATGGGTGTTCAAAAACAGGATACCATTACGGGTGCCATCCTCACAGAACGCCTGGAAGGTGCAAAAGTGCACAAATCATTGCCATTTCAATCCCCCTGGCGCGTGGTGATGATTGGTGATAGTTATGGTGAATTGCTGGAGAACAATTATATCATTCAAAACCTGAACGATCCATCAGCCATCGAAGATGATGCATGGATTAAACCGGGAAAGGTCTTGCGTGAGACCACACTGACAACCCAGGGTGCTTACTCTGCCGTTGACTTTGTTGCAGCTCATAACATGCAATACATAATGTTTGATGCGGGCTGGTATGGAGATGAAATGAAAAATGAATCCGATGCCACAACAGTAACCCTGGATCCGAAGCGATCAAAAGGTCCACTGGATATGGAGGCTGTAACGAGCTATGCCAAAGAAAAAGGCATTGGCCTTATTTTGTATGTAAATCGCAGAGCACTGGAAAAGCAACTGGACGATATCCTGCCTTTATTTAAGAAATGGGGCGTGGCAGGAATTAAATATGGTTTTGTTCGGGTTGGGGATCAGGAAGCAACTGCCTGGATGCACAAGGCCATTCAAAAAACAGCGGAATATGAAATGATTGTGGATGTACATGACGAATATCGCCCCACCGGTTTTTCGCGCACATATCCTAATTTTCTAACACAGGAAGGTATTGCAGGAGACGAAACTACAGTGACCAACGAGCATACTTTGATTTCAATGTTTACAAGAACACTTGCAGGTCCGGCAGATAATACTGTGTGTTACTATAATAAACGCGTTGAAGTAATGGGCTCACACGCATCACAGCTGGCAAAAACAGTTTGCATCTTTAGTCCATTGCAGTTCTTGTTCTGGTACGATAAAGCGCCGGATGCACCTGTTAAGGATGATGGTTTATGGGGAGATACCAAAACCATAGGCAACGAACCTGAACTTGAGTTTTTCAAGCATGTTCCCACTACCTGGGACGAAACAAAGGTGCTGACGGCTGAAATTGGGAAATTGGGTGTCATTGCACGACGCAAAGGAAATGATTGGTTCATTGGCGGAATTAACGGCAAGGAAGCACATACGATTAAACCTGATTTCTCTTTTCTAAAAGAAGGCGTAAACTACAAAGCCAAATTATATACGGATGATGAAAGTGTTGAAACCAGAACACAGGTTGCAATCCGAGAGATCGTAATAAATTCGACAACTGAATTGGAAATACATTTAAAAGCAAACAATGGTTTTGCCATGCATATTGTAAATCAGTAAGCCTGAGTTGTCATCGTGCTGGTTCACACGTACTGCGATTTCTTACAGATCAGTTGGTCTGCCAGGGGTATAGCAAAATTAATTTTGATCGATATGGCAGGGGAGCCTTTTGTGGAACGTCGTTTTTTTGTTCGATCTGAGATGATGCAATGTTAAACCGAAACTTAAATCAAACAGGATACTCACCACGAAGCGAAGCTATTGTGGATTGACTGTCTACTTGTTCAAGATTTTATCAGCAATTTTCTTAGCGTCCAGGCAATATTTATCATCACCCTGCAATTTCCATTCGCCAGTTTTTTCAATGTAAAATCGAACTGTTTTCTCTACCACTTCTGCATAACCACCAAAAGATGTTAAAGTGTTTTGCACTTCTTCAATATAGTCACTCATGCTCAATTCATCTTTTAACACAAGGCCCCACAGTCTTTTAATGCGTTTCGATTTCTCATTGTATATTGGACTTGTGCTTTTATAAGCCATTAAAAAAAGCGATAGCGCTTTTGCTTCTGGCGATGGTTTTTCTGTTGCTTTTGTCATGCGAAATGTTGTATGTTAAATAAGGAATCAAATGTCATTTAATAATATCATAAGATTTTGTTTTCTCTGGTTTTTACCTTGTCTTTAAACAATTATTTTACCATTTTCAAAATTCTCATCAATTTGTGAATTGTTTAAAAGAATTGATTTTTTTGTTTGTGACGATATATTCAAATTTTCAATTACTCTCAAAACGGTGATAGAAGTCAAAGGTAAATAATTCTCTCACATCTGCGATAGAATTACAATCTGCTCAAACTTTTTTTGTTTTAGTTCGGCCTAGAGGGTAGATTTGGATCCCATACATCATCCATTGCATTTTATGACGAACCCGGCCAAATATTTCATCCCATGCAACATATACCCTATAATTTGGAATTCACATGTAGGATAGTGCATAAAGGATTTAATATTTTTGTATATCAATAGAACCAATTCTATGTGAAAAATGTGGTGGTTATAACCATATGTTACTGTAAGTCAATATTAAAAATGTAGTTGTATGAAAAGATTAATGGTATTTATAAGCCTTCTTTGCATCCTTGCAAGTACGGGGTATGCTCAAAATCAGTCATCTAAAAAGCAAATTTCCGACGAAGAGCGCATGGCGTGGTGGAGTGAGGCACGTTTTGGGATGTTCATTCATTGGGGGATCTATTCCGTGCCTGCAGGATTTCATAAGGGCGTGGCTCAGACCAACAGTGCGGAATGGATCATGAATAAAGGCAAGATTCCTTTGCATGAATATGAACAATATGCAGATCAGTTTAACCCAACTCAGTTCAACCCTAAAACATTCGTGGGACTGGCAAAAGAAGCTGGAATGAAATACATGGTAATTACCTCAAAGCACCATGACGGATTTTCGATGTTCCATTCAAAATGCAATCCATTTAATGTGGTGGATGCAACTCCCTTTAAACGGGATGTGCTGAAAGAGCTGGCTGAAGAATGTGCAAAACAGGGCATACGCTTTGGGTTTTATTATTCACAAGCCCAGGATTGGAGTCATCCTGGAGGAATGGGAAATTCCTGGGATAAGAAAATGCAACGTGTAAGTACCGATGTCTACGTCAAGGAAAAAGCCTTGCCGGAAGTAAGACAGCTCTTAACAGAATATGGTGATATCGCCATTTTCTGGTGGGATACTCCCCGCAAAATGTCGAAGGAAGTGATTGATAGCCTGTATCATATTACCACAGACCTTCAACCCGGGATCATTACCAATGATCGTCTGGGAGAAGATTATCCGGGAGATCATAAAACCTTCGAACGTCATCTGCCCAAAGAAAAGCCTGAGGATAAATATTGGGAAATTTGTCAGCCCATTAGTGGGAGCTGGGGTTACCGAAGTGATGATCAGAATTTTAAGTCTGTTCCAACCTTGATCCGTAACCTTGCAGATGCAAGCAGTATGGGAGGCAACTATCTCTTAAATGTTAGTCCAACATCCCTAGGAACACTGGCCCCAACAGCTGTGGAAAGTCTAAAAGCAGTGGGTGCCTGGATGGATAAAAACAATGAAGCCATTTATGGAACAGAAGCAAGTCCCTGCGGGAAACCTGACTGGGGATACATCACCATGAAAAAGAATGGAAACAGTGCCGTTTTGTACTTGCATGTGTTTGAATGGCCCAAGGATGGGAACTTAGTTGTGCCCTTAAAAAATAAGCCTCAGAAAGCCTATTTGCTTACCAATAAGCGCAAAAGTTTTAAAACGAAAACAAGCGAAAAGGGTATCGTCATTAGTTTAACCGGTGATGCACCGGATGCAATAAACTCTGTGGTTGTACTTAATTTGGGAGATGCTCCAAATGCAATTCCACCAAAACCGTTTGGTCAAAATAAGGATGGCGTTGTAGCCTTTATAAACGAAAAGGCACAATTTCAAAACCTTCAGGGACCCGGTGCCGGCTATCAAAGTTCAAAGGATTGTGTGGCTTATTGGAAAAGCGAGACAGCGAAGGTGTACTGGACCTTTGTTGTGGAAACACCGGGCACCTTTAATTTAAGTGCAGAAACAGCTGGAGAGAACACATCTGAATTTACCGTTTCCCTTGCAGAAAATTCAAAGCGCGTAAAAATACCAGCAAGTGGGAACTACGACATCTTTAAAACGCTGGATATGGGTAAATTTGTAATAGACAAAGCTGGAAGTTATACCATTTCCTTTATGCCTGTTGCTGAAAAGTGGAACCCCGTGAATATGAAAAATGTGGTCTTAAGTCCGGAAAAGAATTAGAATCCATACATTCTTTATAACACATCCAATGATAAAATACAGTGTGCTTTTAATTCTATTGGTACTGGCCTTTAGCTGCGGCGATAGTAACGAGTCCAGATTTGATCAGCTGAATAAGTCCGCTGAATGGAATTTGGATATGTACGATTATTGCACCGATAATTGGCAGACCCAATGGTTTTTGGATGGTAAGAAAGCAAAGGTTGAATACAGTGATATGGGAATGAACTTTTGTGCAGGACCAAAAAACAGCGATGACGCGCATCACGCTGTTCTCTGGACACGTCAGTCTTTCAAAGGAGATGTTAAAATTGAATACACATATACAAGAACCGACAGCCAGTGTATCAATGTGAATAACCTTTACATTCAAGCCCTTGGCACAGGTGATGGCTTTTTTGATAAGGATATTTTTCAGTGGAACAAGTACAGGGAAGTTCCTGCAATGCGTAAATATTACTTTAACATGAATACCCTGCATGTCAGCTATGCTGCTTTTCCACGCGTAAATCAGGATCCGGAAAACGATTATGTGCGATTGCGAAAATACCCTGTAAAACAAGGAGAATTTGAAAAATCAGAAATACTTCCCTTATTCTCAGGCACCGGTTTGTTTTTACCCGGAGAAACATACAAGATTACTGTGATTAAAACAGCAACAGAGCTCTTCTTTAATGTAAAAGGGAAAGCAACTGAAAAATTGTTTTACTGGAAGCTCACTAAAAATCAATCTCCGGAAGAGGGTAGAATCGGTTTGAGGCACATGTATACCCGTTCAGCAAATTACAAGGATTTTAAGGTTTATACACGATAGTCATGAGAATCAGTTTCCAATATATTGGTTATTTGTCAGCCATTGTATTACTTTGTGGGTACTGTAGTCCGCCTGACAAGGGCAACGATAAAATTCAATGGAGCGTTTAACCCCAAATGACTGACAAGGTCGCTGAGGGTTTTATTGCTGAAATCTGAATAAACGTGACGGAATAAATGGCACAGAGAAAGTTGACAAAGAATTAATATAAAACTGTAGTAAACTATATAACTAATGAGACACATTCGAATTGTATTTTTAATGCTGGCTCTTGCCAGTCTGCATTTCTCCTGTAAGGAGGAGCAAAAGCAGCCAAACATTGTTGTTTTACTCTGTGATGATTTAGGTTATGGAGATCTTTCTACCTTTGGACACCCCATCATTGAAACACCGAACCTCGATGAGATGGCTGAATCCGGAATTAAATTTACAAACTTTTATTCTGCAGCACCCGTATGTTCACCTTCCAGGGCTGGGCTTCTCACAGGAAGAAGCCCGAACCGGGCTGGCATTTACGATTTCATTCCCGGTACGAGAAAAAGTGAAGATTGTCGTGACATGGTGCATTTGCAGGAGCATGAAATTACAATCCCGGCACTGTTGAAAGAGGTGGGTTATGCAACCTGTCTCTCAGGAAAGTGGCATTGTAGTTCCAGGTTTAACAGCGAGGCGCAACCGCAGGCAGATAACTTTGGATTTGATCACTGGTTTGCAACGCACAACAACGCTGTGCCATCCCACGAAAATCCAGGGAATTTTGTGCGTAACGGTGTGGATGTTGGCGAAATAAAAGGCTATAGCTGTCAGATTGTAGTGGATGAGGCCATCAACTGGCTTTCACAACAGGATGAGGCGACCCCGTTTTACCTGCAGGTTTGTTTTCATGAGCCCCATGAGCCTGTTGCGTCACCTCCGGACCTTGTTGAGAAGTATCTCCCCAGTGCCATTAATGAAGATCAGGCACAGTATTTTGCAAATGTTGCAAATGTCGATAAGGCTGTAGGACGTTTGATGAAATACCTCAGAGAAAGAGGAGAAGACAATACCCTGATAGTGTTTTCGTCAGACAATGGCCCCGAAACATTAAACAGATATTCAAGAGCCAAACGATCTTACGGTAGTCCGGGCCCTTTAAAAGGAATGAAGCTCTGGACCAACGAAGCAGGCTTCAGAGTGCCCGGTATCGCTTACTGGATGGGTAAACAGAAATTCAACGGAACAAGCGATGCGGTGGTGTCATCACTTGATTTTTTACCTACTTTTTGCGAACTGGCAGGTGCCAGATTGCCCGATAGAGAACTGGATGGAGAATCGATTACCGCTTTGCTCAATACCGGGAAGTTTGAACGAAATAAACCATTGACATGGGCCTTTTATAACGCATTAAACGAGCATGTTGTGGCCATGCGAAGTGGGGACTGGAAAATTATGTGCAAGCTTAAAAATGATACCACCATTCTGCCTAAAATAAATAACTTGTACAATGGGAACGAATCCTTTGTAAAGGATGCAGAACTTGTAGATTTTGTAATGTATGATATGAAGCATCAGATGGATGAGGCAACAGATGTATCAGCACATTATCCAGACGTATTTGATCGTATGAAAAGTCAGCTTCATGAAGAATATGCGAAGCTCCTTGAGGGTAGCTTTATCTGGAAACGCGAAGAGTAGTCGTTTAAGAATCTGAAAAAAAGAAGACACTTTTGCTCATGAGAATGGATTTCAAAAATGTGTGTTTTTAGTGAACCGAGGATTGAAAAATAATAGCTGAAATGGCCGCTAAAAAAATGCATTCAAACACAGAGCAGGGTTGCTATTCCTCGTTTATGCCTTTCTTTATGGGCTCAGCGCATACAAAATTCCTCTTACTATTAACGAGCTATTTTGAACGGGGAAACATGGCTTATGGTGATAGAAAAGATTGACCGGAGGATGTGGAGATCCTTTTGTGAATGTGAACCGTGACTGGTCAGCAGAAATGTATAATAAATCAATTAATAGAATGATAAGGAAAATTACAAACAGAATTAGAATGAGGGGATTCTCCTATTTATTTTTTGTGGGAGTGATTGTCTGTTGCGCAGGCTGTACCAAAAGTGAAGAATCAAAACCAAATGTGATATTGATCATGGTGGATGATCAGGGCTATGGTGATGTGGCTGCCCTTGGAAACGAATGGATTAAAACACCAAACATAGATAAATTGCACTCCGAAAGTGTGCGTTTTACCGATTACCACGTAAGCCCAACCTGTGCACCTACCCGGGCAGCCATCATGACAGGACATCACAATTACAGGACTGGTGTGTTCTTTACAATTAAGGGGCGATCTCTCATTCTGGAGAAAGAAACAACCATGGCGCAGGTGTTTAAAGATAATGGATATAGCACTGCAATTTTTGGGAAATGGCATTTGGGTGATAACTATCCGTTTCGCCCTCAGGATAAGGGGTTTGATGAGGTGTTGACCCACAATGGTGGAGGTGTTGGCCAAACCATGGATTACTGGAATAACGACTATTTCGACGATAAATACATGCATAACGGTAAACTTGAACAGTTCGAAGGTTATTGCACAGACGTTTGGTTTGAAAACGCAAAAAACTACATAAAATCAAAAAAAGAGCAACCTTTCTTTTGTTATCTCTCAACAAATGCAGCACACTCGCCTTATTGGGTGTCTGATACATATTCAGATCCCTACAAGGACAATGAGAACATACCCAATGCTGCATTTTATGGTATGATTGCTAACATCGATGAGAATATTGGAAAGCTGATCCGTTTTTTGGAAGAAGAAAAAATTATGGACAATACAATCTTGATTTTTACCGCTGATAATGGCTCTGCTGCAGGTGCTAAGGTGGATCCCAACGGTGATCGTCTGGATGGATTTGTTGTGAAAGGAAATAATCACAACATGCGTGGGATAAAAGCCAGTATGTACGAGGGTGGGCACAGGGTTCCCTTCTTCCTGCATTGGAAAAATGGCGGTTTATCTGTAGGAAAAGACATCAATGCATTAACCGCCCATTATGACGTGTTTCCTACGCTGGTTGATTTATGTAAACTGAAACTGAATTCTGAACTTAAGTTCGATGGCCAAAGTTGGGTTCCCCTGTTGAATGGAAAAACTGAAGGATTTGATGACAGAACTGTTTTTGTAAATACGCAGTTTTCTACAGATCCTGTCCCATGGAAAAGAACAGCATTGTTGCATAAGAACTGGCGTCTGGTAGAAGGAACTGAATTGTATGATTTAAAAAATGATCCGGAACAAAGAACCAATATTGCGGATCAACATCCAAAGCTGATGCAGGAACTGTTGGCTAAGTATGATGCCTGGTGGTCAGAAATTTCACCTACTTTCGAAGAGAAACCATTTTTCATTATCGGTCATAAAGCCGAAAACCCATGCACTTTGTTTTGCCACGACTGGCATTCGGAAGATTTTACACCATGGCAACAAAACCACATCCGAACTGGCATGGTCAACAATGGCTTTTGGAGGGTGAAGGTGGCCGAAAGTGGTCTTTATAGCTTTAAACTGCGACGTTGGCCCGAAGAAACCGGACTGGCTTTAAATGCAGGTGCGCCCGTTCGCCCCGCATTGGAAGGAACAAGTGTCGATGCAAGTAAAAAAGGGAAAGCTTTAAATATAATAAAAGCACGCATGGAAGTTCAGGGCAATGAGCGTATTGCAGACGTTGATGGAACGGCAGAATATGTTGAATTTAAGGTCGATTTAAATAAAGGAGAAACACATTTGCAAACCTGGTTTACATTGGACAATAATGTGGAGATAGGCGCTTATTATGTGACAATAGAAAAATTATAAGTAAGGAAAAAGATAAAATAGATAGTTGTATGAAACAGTTAAATAAAATAGCACTCGTCCTATTTATCGCGTTGGCAGGAGGTGCTAATCTAGTGTTTGTAAACGCGGGTAACGAAGCAAAACAAAAGCCAAACATCGTTTTTGTGATCACCGATGATCAGGGGATGGGAGATTTAGCATGTACCGGAAACCCTTACATTAAAACGCCAACCATCGATAAATTTCATTCTGATGCCATTCGTTTTACCAATTACCATGTTGGAACAACCTGTGCTCCCACACGCTCATCCATCATGTCGGGGCGGCATTGCAACAGGGTCAATGTGTATCATACAATAGCAGGGCGCTCAATCCTTTTTGAGGATGAAGTGATTCTCCCACAGGTCTTGGCTCAAAATGGCTATACCAATGCCATGTTTGGGAAATGGCATCTCGGGGATAACTATCCTTACCGACCAGAAGACAGAGGCTTTCATGAGGTGGTGCGCCATGCCGCAGGAGGAATTGGGCAGGGCCCCGACTACTGGATGAACGAGTACTTTGATGATACCTATTGGCACAATGGTGAGATGCAAAAATATGATGGATATTGCACCGATGTGTTTTTTTCTGAAGCACTGAATTTCATTGAAAAGAACAAGGATAAACCATTCTTTTGTTACATTGCAACCAATGCGCCTCATGCACCTTACAACCTTCCCGAGGAGTATTACAACATGTATCAGGGAAAGAAGTTTGAAAAACTGGACCCAAGACTGCGTCGCTTTTATGGCATGATTACCAATATCGATGACAACTTTAAGATCCTGGAAAAAAAACTGGATGATCTGGGGTTGACAGACAATACAATATTGATTTTTACAACAGACAACGGAACTTCTGCCGGACGTTCGACTTACAATGCCGGATTAACCGGTGGAAAAGGAAGTGAATACGATGGTGGTCATCGCGTTCCGTTTTTTATCCGTTGGCCAAATGGCGAGCTCACCGGTGGAAAGGACATCGACAGATTGGTTGCAAATTACGACTTGCTTCCCACCTTTGTTGATTTACTAGGACTGAACTTTAATCCGGTTAAACCGCTTGACGGGAAAAGTTTGGTGCCTTTGATGAGAGATGAAAATCCGCAATGGGCAAACCGTATTTTATACATGGATACACAACGGGAACAAAACCTGATTAAGTATAAAAAGTATGCTGTGATGGATGATAACTGGCGTTTGGTGAATGGGGACAAACTATACAATATAACAAACGATCTGGCCCAGAAGAATAATGTGATCGAAGACTATCCCGAGGTGGCTGCACGTCTTGCGGAGGGCTACGAACGTTGGTGGCAATCCTTTTTGGATGAAAACGTTGACCAGCGCTACGCATACATAAAAGTGGGATCACCCAAGGAAAATCCAAGTAAAATCTGTTCCCATGATTTACTCATTGGGCGTTACAAAGGCGTTTGGCATCAAAATGGTGCCATCGAAGGAGCACAAGCAGAAGGAAGCTGGAAAATTGAATTTGTTGAGGACGGAGACTATACCATCTCCCTCAGAAGATTTCCACGTGAAAGTAAGCTTGCCATCAATGAAACGTTTGCAGCTCAGGAAAAAAGGATTGAACTGGATAGTACCGCACCTGCCGGTGTAAAGCATGATTTTACAGAAGCCCAACTGTATGTTGCCGGTCAAACCAAATCGGCCGAAATAAAGGAAGGCCAGGAAGAAGTGACGTTTAAACTC
>JBFHER010000070.1:0-15271 GCA_041584055.1 Bacteroidales bacterium | reverse complement strand
TGGATTGATCCAGATTCCCTCCTGAATAAACGCCGGATCCATGAATCTTTTCAAGTGTGATATAGGCTATGTTTTCATCAATGTACTTTAATTGTTCATCCGAAAACAAGAACCTTTCCTGTCCATGGCCGTACCGTCTAACTTTAGACCAGTCACCTTCCCAAACCGGCTGTGATAAACCTGATAATGTTGTACTAAACACCACCAGTAAAACACAAAAGCGTACAGTTATTTTCATTTTTATCTCTTTTAAAATTTTATTGTTTAATAAGTATGTGATTAAATAATTCCCCTTTATTATCTTTTAAAAATAAAAAATAGACTCCCGAATACAATTCCGAAACATCCAACTTTTCGCCAAGCACTCCTTCTTGCACTACAGCACCCATCCCATTAATAATCTTATAATTAAGCTCATATTCATTATCAAAACCAGTTATATTTATAATGTCTAAACATGGGTTAGGATAAATGTTGATTTCATTTTTTTTCAAACCTAAAGCTAATGCTGATTCATTCAAAAAATGTGTAATTGTTGTATCTTTTTCAAGTGTAAACATTCCTGAGATTTTCTCATATCCATCTTTGCTGATAACATAGCTTAGACTTTCGGGTGGTAACTCAAACGAAAGGCTTCCATAGGGATTTGTTTCATAAACCATGTTGTTCAGAACAATCGTTGTATAGGGAATCAAGGCATTTGTTGTGGCATCTTTTACTCTGAAAGCCAAACGGTATTTAAACAATTCCATTTGTACGTAGATGGTTGTATCGCTTTCGATGGTAATGGTTTCATTGATATTGTTATAAGCTTCCAAGCCTAAAACATAAGCATGCGTTCCAAACTCAAGCATCAAATAAATACGTCCTTCCTCATCGGACTTATAAACGGAATCATTTAATTCCATTAAAACATCTGACAATGCCTGATTGCTTTCAACATTTGAAACCTGCAAGGTGCAAGCATAACGCTCCTTTTCAAACTTGAGCTGTAGCAGCGTATCCTCTACAAGATCGAGGTTTAAGGACACAGGTAGGTAGCCTTTTTTAAATAATGCAATGCTGTATTGCTTGTTACTTAAATTCACCATTGCTTCACCCGAATTATCGCTTTCCAGAGTTTGCCCATCTACCAAAATAGAAACGCCTTCGAGATTCTTAAAGTTGGAACCATCTGTAATTTTAAACGCCAGTTGACTATAGCTTATATTTTTCCAATGTTGCAGTTGATTGTTCTCGTCTGCGGCCTTCAACAACACATTATTATTTTCAAAAGTCAGGGCTAATTCAGGCATATTTGCTTTTAACAAACGGTAGTAGCCCGAATCAGCTTCAGCCTTTAACCACAGTTGATCGTCATCTTCGCTGTCACAATTCCACAGGTAGACATCTTCTCCTTCCTGGTCAGGATTTCCTCCATGCATGCAAAAGCCTGTTTTAATATGCTGATAAGAATAATATCCATTTCCCCGGTCTATCTCTTCCCATGTTAAATCATCACTAAACATGCGTTCAGTTAAAGAAACAGATTCATTTTTATCGATGCCAATGCAAAATACATCCTTAGTGCGTGGTGCAATTTGAATGGTATCACCGGTCCAATTCTCCGTTTTAACCTCTATCTCTATGTATTCTGTATTAACCGTGGCTCCTCGGGAATCGGTAGCATTCAGAAATGCGACACAAGCACCGGCGGGAACGATTGCAATGATGGAATCACCTATTACGGTCGCATCTTTACTATACCAGTATTTATCGGGCCATATGGCAGACCGATCGTAGGTGTATAGAATTTGGGCGCTGTTCACTGACAAGTCAGTAGCATACCTGGCATACAACCTGTTTCCTTCCAGAACAGGCTTTTCAAATTTAATCAAAGAGGGGCCGTCTTTCACCACTTGATCCGCAAATAAATACATTTGATCAAGGTTTTGTGCCGTCGTATTGCCATGGCCGAAGCGAAGTGCCCAAAGTAATGTTGCGGGTCCATTAACCGATTGGGACGATTTCTGACTAATTGTCAAAGGAAAATGGTAATCATTTGTTCCGGTTACCCACATGGTAGGGAACGTAACATTCTCAAAATATACAGAGCCGTCGTAATAAGTATCAACAAAGGCAATCTTATCATCATCTTTCGCCAATTGTCGTCCCTGATTTCCGTCTGAGCCTGAGAGATAACCCGTACCGTAAACAGGGGTAGCCCAGGCCCAACGGCTGTCAACGCCCATTACTGTACTGGTTATGGTTCCTCCCCAACTGGTTCCTGTAACCCCAATCTTAGTTGCATTTACTTCTGGGAAAGATGCAATTAATGTATGCGCAATAATAACCTGGGCAATGGCATGGTAATACCATTGTTCTTCAATCGTTTTTTCATAATCGTTAAAAACGCCCGAACGAGCAGGTCCCGGATTTGGTGTAGAATAACGATTCCCGTCTTCATCAGTTTCGGGATAATGTCCCTCCAGATCCATTGTAATACATGCATAGCCGTGATTGTTCCAGTACGTCACCCAGGACGAAATTGCTGTTCCGCCACCACCATGTGCATATACGACTGCAGGCCAACCACCTTCTGGTGGAACACCTGCAGGAGCATTATAATATGCAAAAACCTGCACCGGATTCCCAAGGTATTCCAGCGAATGGTATAAAATACTTTTCATCCCATTGACAGGAGCAAGATTTGAGATTTCCCACTCCGGAACTTTATACAATGAGTCTAGTTCCCAGGGGCCAATCTTCTCCGAATACAGCTTTGCCCAAAATCCGATGGACAAAAGAAGTATAACTGTCCATTTCTTCACAACCTGATTTCTCATTCTCTAAATACTTTTCTTATAAGAGTCAATCATTAATTATTCAACAAGGTTTCATAAGCAAACCCATCATTAGGTCTCAATACAAGTCCATGATCGCTGCTAACATAGCGGTAAACATGCATTTTTTCTTTAAACCGGAAAGAGAGCATCAGTGAACTGTCTTCCCCGACTTTACGCTCAACTGACTCCGCAATCGCACGTGCTTCGGAGGCATCTTTAACCGGTAGGACAACGGTTGATACCAGCGATTTGCTACCTGATGCTTTCAGTTCTATATCAACATAGGGAATCATTTGCAACTTTGCATTCAACTTTTCAGGCTTATAAGCATGATTGCCCGAAACAAATTGATGCGGCACATTGGCCACAGCAATCACTGCCATTGTTCCGTTTTTGCCATGCAGTAGCAGGTAGGCATTATCGTTTGGCACTTCTACATCTCCAATGGGATGAATCCGGCTTTCAATATGTGCACCATCTACGCTTTCAACTTCATCAAGCAGAACTGTGATCAAAGGCTTTTCAAAGGTAAAATGGCGACGCCATTTTTTTAGTTCCTTTTTCGGATAGGCATTTGAACAATCCATCAATACGTATTCCTGAGCATCGCCATAACGGTACTCTAAAATATCACCACCAATGTTTTCATCCATTGGTTCGCCCCGCCACTTGCCAGGAATTTGTTTTTCACCATTTACAAAAAGAACATTTTGTCCATCGCTGCCAGCCTGAGGGTAAGTCCAGCGTTCATCATCAAAACACTTTTGATCATAGGGGATATTACCAATTCCTCGTATGTAACTTTCGCCACGCCAGTGAACATCCCAGTCACCACAATCCAGATGCCCATGATGAGGATCCGTGTGTCGCCCGGCCTTGCATGCCAGGGTCACTGTTTCAGTATCTGTAAAGCTCGAACGCATCACCACGTAATCGATTGTTCGAAAATGACGTGATTTCATCACGGGCAGCGCCGGTTTCACCGTTGTAAGGGGAAATATGATATCCCAGAAACTGTTTCGCTCACTTTCGCATATGTTTTTTGCATACCAGGCAGCCTCTGGGGACTGCATTTCTTCCGCAAGCACATTAAATACGGCACTTTTTCGGATTACTTTGTTGCCAGTATCGCCAAAGTTTACTTTTTGATCCGGCGGTAATAAGGTCCAAAGCAGGAAGCTTACCGGATGTTCCTTTATTCTGGGATGATTTAAAAGGGTATATTTGCCCCTTGTAACTCGTTTTAAAGGTTCTCCATACATCACTGCCCACTCAAAGATGTCTCTGGAGTATCCCGTTCCCTCCTGCCAGCCACCGTCAATGCCTATTTCGTCAAAAGTTCTCCAGATACGGTTGTAAGATTCAGTCACCACATCCATCAGTTGGGGATCTTCTGATAGCAGAGCAAGCGAAGCCATGCCGGCACCACTGGCACAATGGGTCATCCAGTTGCACCTGTACGCATGGGCCCACCAGTGATAATCCCAGTTACCCCTGACCCGTAATATGGCTTTTTCAAGCAGGGCACCCCGAATTCGGTCACGTTGCCTCACATCCAACCAATCATAGATCCAATCATACACCACCCCCATTGCGTGTGCGGTGTGTCCCGTATAAAGATCGTAGTTAAAAACCACCTGATCATCGGGAACACCCCAGGGCATTATCCGGCTGTAAATAATGGGAAACTGATGCGCACGATCCTCCCAGTGCGACACATCACAAACCACATCCGCATACTCAAAAGCTTTTTGTGCAAACTTCTCATTACCGGTCATCTGATACAGGAAAGCCAGACGCAAAGCCTTATCACGATTGTTATCAATATAATTATGATAGCTCCAATCTCCGGTATAACGGGGATTTCGATCCTCCCTGGGAGGTATTTTCTCTACATCTGTCGTTAAAAGTTTTTCCCCTTCTCTTAAAAGTCTGGCATAAATATCCTTACAAACCTCATCATTTCTGACCCGGTCATGTAATTCAGGCAATTCCTCAGCAGAAAAGTAGAGGTAGGGATGATCCAGATTATTTCCAATAGCCTCCTTCATTTCTTCCGGACTGATTCCATGGCAGGGCTCGTAAAATAAAGCCATTGCAGCAGTAACGAAGCAAATAATCCATTTGGACATATGACATTTCTTTTAAAAGTACTTATAAAAAATCCTTACGTATGGGTGTAAACGCATCTACAATTTTACCATCCTCTAAAGCTTCCACACCATGTATTTCATTCTTTGCAGCATAATAACTATCTCCGCGGGTCAGAATTTCTGTCCTATCACCCACGGTAACCTTAAAAACACCGCTGGCGATATAGCCTACCTGTTCATGGTCTGCATGACTGTGTGGCAGGCCTAGACCTCCCTTCTTAAACGTAAACTCAACTAACATCATCGCATCCTGATGTAACAATACTTTTCTACTCACCTTTTCATCCAGCACCCTGGCTTCTATGTCTTTATTTTGTGCAATCATTGCGTTTATCTCTAATTTAAATTTCAACTATATTTTCAATTTTGTCCACTAATATTCGCCTACGCTCCCCAATAACTCACATTTTATGAAAATACTGCATGTCACATTATTTATCATATTACTTTATTTTTCTAAAGTGCATCACCAATTATTGTCCCGGATAAAAGTTCCTTATCAAGGGTTAATTCAACAACGGTAACAGGTGTCTCAAAATCGTTTGCTGCTACCCTAACAATCAAGCCATCATCGTTTTGAGCAACTTTAACCTTTCCTCCGTTTAAGGTACGCGCGGAAAGTACTTTGGCAGGCAAGCGTCCCAGTTCAAGTCCCTCTTCCGGGCACTCGAACACATGCAGATAAAGCTTATTTCCCTTGTGGCAGGACCCACCCCACTCTCCGTTGTCATAAGGACCTCCTCTGGTGCCATAGATGGCCTCACCATAAGTCTTTAACCACTCGCCCATGGCCAAGGCTACACTGGACTCTGCATCGGTGAACGTGCCATCCGGACGGGGTCCAAAATTTAAAAGCAGGTTACCACCCCCTGT
Organism: Bacteroidales bacterium; assembly: GCA_041584055.1. Taxonomy (GTDB): domain Bacteria; phylum Bacteroidota; class Bacteroidia; order Bacteroidales; family UBA5342; genus JBFHER01. The sequence continues at coordinate 9,420 of JBFHER010000070.1, read as the reverse complement.
GGTGCAACTCACCAGCATTTTGATGCATTCTTCAGAAGTTTTAAATCCTCCCTCACCGCGGTAGGACCACCCCTTACCCACGTGAATGCAAGATTCCCAGTCCTGGGCAAGATCCATTTTACCAATTCTTCCCTCAGGTGTCACAAAGTCACCCTGGGTCATCTTCTCTATTTCGGGTGAAGCAGGCCCTTTGTCCTCAGGTGTTTTAGTGCCACAAAACTTCGCCCCTCTATTATTGACAATGAGATTGGGATTGTGTTGATACATCATTGAAAAGAGTTCATCAAACTTCCATTTGCTCCAGTCTCTTCCACCCACATGATCAAACCAGATGATGTCAACATCACCGTAATTGGTTAACAATTCCTGCACCTGTCCGCGGTAAAAGGCATCATAAACTTCATTATCTCCAATCAGATAGGCGGGGTGATACCAGTCGCGTGTTGAATAATAAAGCCCTACTTTCATACCAACCTTGTGACAGGCATCTGTCAACTCCTTAACGATATCCCTTTTAAAAGGGGAGTTTGCGATGGAATAGTTAGACAATCCCGTATGATAATTTGAAAAACCGTCATGATGTTTGGCCGTAAAGACAATGTACTGCATCCCGGCATCGCGTGCTGTCTTCACCCATTTATCGGCGTCAAAATTCACCGGATTGAAATATTTATATAAATTATCATAAAGCTCCCCGGGCATGTAAAAATCATGCCCATAGCGTTCTACCTGATCTGAAGGTTTTATCCCATTGCGGATATCCATTGTACGTTCTGCATCACGTCCCCAACTGATTTCTGTATGGGTGACACTGGATGGTCCCCAATGAATAAACAGACCAAATTTAGCATCGCGAAACCACTGCATGCGTTGGTCTCGTTGGTCATTGGTCTCATTGATCTGAGGTACATGTGATAGATCCACCTGACTCCAAAAAGGAACCGGCAGCAAAAGAATAAGTAAGATGGTAAAAACTGTTTTCTTCATTATTTCAAGTTTATAAAATTTTCAACGTCCTCCGTTATGATCATTTCACGTGCATCCGCTTCGCGGGTGACCATGGTCACATTTTTGAACTGAATGTTTTTTGCATGGCGTATATAAGCTCCCCAGGCAGGTAAAACGCCAAAGAAAAATTGTTCGGGATAACGGTCTTCATCCTCTTTTACAAGTCGCTTTCGATCCTCTTGTGTGCCCAGACCAGGATATGAAATCTGAATATTTTCAAGAACAACATTCTCTACATAATGTCCGGGGATGCCTGTGATCATAATTGGGCCTGCTTTCGCTCTCTCCATTTCTGAGTAATCACCTGATGCGTCACGATCCTGGATGGTTACTTCTGCAATCACATCACTAATGTGGATATTCTTCAAGGTGCCAACAGGAGCCTTCCCTCCTTTACCAAAGGTACTGCCTCTGCTCCCCAAACGGATAAAAATGGGGCAGCCAACGTTTTCCATCACAAGCCTTGATATTCTGATATTTTCCAGACGACCACCGTCAACTAAAGCCAGTTTTATTGCCCCCATCGGACTGTCGTAAAAGTAGCAGTTGCTAAGGCTCACATTGATGAAACCGCCATGTGTTGAAGACCCAAATTTTAACGGAGCTGTATGGCTGCTGACCCTGCATCCTCGAATTGAAATATTACGACATGGATAGCGTGAACTTTTAAGGCAAATACCATCGTCTCCAGATTGAATGTCGCAATTATCAATACGTACATCTTCACAGCCATCCAAATCAAGTCCATCATTGTTTTGGCCATTGTTTTGAAATCGAAGTGTGATTGCATCAAAAAGAATATTTTTGCAGTCGACCAGATGCAGGCCCCAAAAGGCCGGACGTTTATAAGTAAGACCTGAGAATGTAATGTTTTCACAGTTCTCAAAACGGAGCAGTCTTGGACGATTGTCCCCGCGTTGACCTGGTCGGCGTTTTGGGAAGGCCTCAGGCGTTCCCCTGCCGTCAATTACTCCAAGACCTTCAATGCAGATATTGGATGCGTCTTCGGCGTAAAGCAAGCATTGCGATTGCCCCTCACGTGCCCGTCTCAGCTTATCCGTGGGATAGTCATTTATATCCTGACTTCCCCATAATTCAGCGCCATGATCGAATGAGAGGGTGACATTGCTTTTGAGATGAATCGTTCCGATCACAAATTGTCCAGTAGGAATCCTAACAATTCCACCTCCTGATTCAGTGCAGTGGTTGATTGCATTTTGTAAAGCAAGGGTATTCAGAGAAACACCATCCCCTACGCCACCAAAATCATTCAAATTATATATCTTTTGAACGTTCGTCTCGGCAACAACAGTCCATCCCATGCTGAGCATGGCATACACCAATAAGACAAGATAGTTTTTCTTCTGTTTCATCGTATATTTTCTTTTTTATATCCTAATTGACTTTATTCTTTTATCATCTTATTTACTTCTATTTCAACACAAAGCAAATCGTTCATAGCCTTATTGGATTGACTTTCTCCATGCGTTATATTGCGCAAGCAATGCATTAAAGCGCTCCGGTTCTTTTTTTGACAGATCTGTAATTTCTGTTTCTTCTTTATTGAGATTATACAGGCTCCAGTTTTTTCCATCCTCTGTTACCAGTTTCCAACCACCATCAATGATAAACGCCTGTGTTCCCCGGTTCATAAATATTGGATCCTGATATTTTATTGGTTTATCATAGATGACGTCAGCAAAGCTTTCCCCCAGAATTTTTCTTCCGGATACATCATTAAAATTTTCAGGATATTCTGCCCCTGAAAGTTCCAGGAGGGTGGGCATCACATTATAGAGGTGTGCAAATTTATCAGTAAAACGCCCGGGATTCTTGAGGCCTTTTGGCCAGTGGACGATCATGGGTGTGCGCGAGCCACCATTATAAGCACTGAGTTTGTACATTCTGTGTGGGGTGTTGGCCACATTGCTCCAATCCCTGCCAATCGACAGGAATGTTTCGAGTGTTCCTGCGGTTGAAGGAACCTCATTTGATCCTACTTTTTCAGCGCCGTTATCCGAGCAGAATAGAATCAACGTGTTTTCATAGATACCCAGCGCCTTCAGCTTCTGAATAAGGTCTCCAATCCTTTGGTCCACACGGTCAACCATCGCGGCATGTATCTCCATCAGCTTTGCCTGTTCAGCCTGTTCTTCTGCACTCATCTGAGACCAATTGCCATGTGTTGCCGGCGAAAGGGGAAATTGTGTTGGATCCACCAGCCCCAACTCCTTTTGCTTTTGATACCGTGCTTCACGGATTGCCTGATACCCGACATCATACACTCCTTTGTACCTTGCAATATCTTCCGGCCATGCCTGCAAGGGATAATGCGGAGCAGTGTAAGCGAGATAAAGAAAGAAGGGACGTCCTGTATTTTCCTTTTCCCATTCATCTAAATATTCGATTCCCTTGTTGGTGAAAGCGTCGGTCGAATAGAACCCTTTGGGAAAGTAATGCTGGTACCTGGGATCACGTGTATCAAAAGTCAATGTTTCATCACACCAATATCGAGCCCTGCCTCCCTTGCTTGCAGGTACAGGTTCGTTCTCACGCTGCAGGCCAGGATTAAAGTGATTGCACATGCCATCGCGAAGTCCATAATAATGATCAAAGCCCTTGTCGAAAAGATTAACCATAGAATGGTTTTTCCCGGACGCATAGGTGTGATACCCGACACTCTTTAACACATGCCCCAGTGTAGGATTGTTATAGGTACTTTGAGACGCACCAATATTGGAACGTCCCATGAGCAGACTGACCCGACTCGCACCACATTTTGCATTGTTAAAGGCACGTCTGAATCTCACGCCATTCGTTGCCAGTGCGTCAAGGTTGGGCGTTTTAATCTCTCCCCCGTAGCAACCAAGGTCTGACCATCCCATATCATCGACCATAATAAATACAATATTAGGGCGAGGGGCAGCGTATGCATTACTTATTAAGATAAACCATACGTATAAAAGAATTATTCTTCTCACTTTCATATTTCCCTGTATTCTTATTGTGTAATTTTTGTTTTGTTTTCATCATCTTTTACAAGCGTACTGCCGACATTGCTAAGGTCGATGGGCTGAATCCCAAGTTCAATGGCTGGCGAACCGTTCTTAAAGCGGAATATTTTTTTCTTCATGCTTATTAATTTTAAATCCGCTGACCTCCTCAATCACGATTGCTTCTCGTGCATCGGCTGGATATACATCATGAGTTACATTGGTAAACACAACATTTTCAGCAAAGCGAATAAAATAAGCCCATGCAGGAAACTCATCCCAAATGAGTGTTTCAGGATACCCTTCCGGAAATGCATCAGAAACCCGGGGACGAAGTCCGGGAAAAACCGGAGGCATTGCAGGTACCGTTTCTAATCCTCCTTTAAAATCTTTCACAATTACATTGGTGAGAAAAATGTTTTGCACAGGATATATTACACCGTCTTTTTCAGCCCCTTGAATGGTACTGCCCTGATTGCTATACACATTCCTTGCTTCAATATTCGAGATATACACATCCTTTATACCTGTTTCATAAGGAGAACCGGAAGCTCCCCTTATTATGAAAAAGGGGCTATAAGGATTGTTCATCTTAATCCGGTTCACTTTAATGTTTTGAACCGTACAACCGCTTGTTGAATACAATGCCAGTCCGCTATGTGTATACACCATGGCCAAATCCTCAAAAATGGCATTGGTAAGATTTCCCCTGGTGGCGCCACCATATTTAATTCCCTTCCATTTGCAATAATTGATTGTTACATTTTTCACTACCAAACTGTCAAGCCCCCTTGAAGGATCATAACTTTTAGGAACGATTGCGTCATCGCCACAAGAGAGAACACAGTTGGTAATGCTGGTATTGTCGCAATCCATGGCCGCAATGCCATCTTTGTTGGGTGAATAAAGATTGATGCCATCAATAATTATGTTATCTGATTTTTGAGGTATAAAACACCAGGCGTCGCTATTAAGGATATTAATGTTTGTTACTTTTACATTATTTGAATTTATAAACCCTAAAGCCACAGGGCGCATTGGTTTATTTTTAATTCTATATCCGTTTACCGCATTTCCATCAATGGCTCCACCCCCGGTAATGGTTAAATTATCTACTTTATTTCCAAATACGAAGTACTTTGTGAACCAATCACCCTGAAACCGTGCCTCATAACAGTTTTTCATTTTATCGTTATCTTGTATGGCTCTTATTACTGCTCCTTCGGAAATCCAAAGCGTCATATTCGCTTTAAGGATTACAGAGCCTGTCATGTAAACACCTTCCTCAAAAAGCACGGAGCCGCCGTAAGGACAAGCAGCAATGGCTTTTGCAATAGCATCACTGTTATCTGTTCTGCCATCACCTATTGCCCCATAATTTTTAACAGAGATAACCGGAGCAGGCGGCGATGCCAATGCTGTACTAATCCCAATGTTATCGATATGAGGGCCTCCTGCCTCCGATGTAACGATCAGTTCCAGGGTGTTTGCCCCTGCCTTTAAATCTACAATTACCCGCGCATTCCAATACTTGGCCCAACCAACTGTTTCCGGTTTGTGATGTGTTACCTCTGGTCTATCAATCTCCCAGTTTTTTGGAAATGGAGCGAAGGATATCTTCTTGATGGATTTTCCATTTACCTTTAAGCTACACGGAAGCTCATGCTCTGTATTGTTGGCATATTTAAAAAGAAGTGTGTATTTACCGGTGTTGGGAACCGAAACGTTATTCCAGGCGACAGCAGCATTTTCCCCTCCCATTTCCAGGTAGCCCTCTCCTATATAAGGGAAATACTCTGAACTTGCCTTATTTCCACCTGTTTGGCTGTTGAAATTTTCAGCTTCTATATAAAAAGTCCAAAAGGAATCAGAAGCCCAACTGCAAAACGAAAGGCTTAGCAATAGCAAGGCTACGAAACCGGCCTTCATGCGCTTTCTCACTTCTCCAGGAATGTTACTAATTTCAGTTCTCATGGCAAATATTTATTTGACTCCAGTAAATAAACCGGCCCGAGCGTAATAAACTGAACGCGGAGATTTGCTGCATCGGATCCGTTAGCAGTTTCTGTTGTGATGACATTCTCGCCTTTTTCTACCGAAAACGACTTCGCTTCTACAGGCAGGTTACGAAGCAGGTTCCAGTTGCAATCATACACCTGTGCTGTTTTACCACCTTCATACTTCAGGTATTCATTTTCTTTTATTTCACCTTTAATGCTTAATTTCCCTTTCCCATTTACCCGGATTACAGGATCCTGAAAAGATTCAGAATCATGCTCAACACGAATCACAACCTGCGGTTGTTGTTTTTTATAAGGATTTAGAAGATCCATAGAAGTTCCTGCCTTTATGTTTTGAAAACGTGGAACAGCACCCCACTCCTGGTCAATTTTGATAAATGGATCTTCACCCGAAGTGCGTCCCATTACCCGATGTGGTGTATAGATGTACTTACCTGCATTGTTTTTACTTAATACCAACACATCTTCACCCTTGTAATGATTGCCTTCCCTTGTTAAAAATCCGGCAACATAATCGGCATCGGCATCATCGAACACCGGCGCCAGCTCCACCCAGTTTTTGAAAAGATCAAACGCATAATCAGCTAATCCATACTTATTCATGATATCCATGGAGAGTATTTTACCACTTTGTCCGCCACAAAATGTTGGTCGACGACTTCCAATCCTGACCCCGTCTGAAACATCAAAATGCAAATCCAGCATACTGGGTGACAGCTCGGTATGTATCCTGCCTCTTTCGTGCAAACGCGGCGCTATTCGAAGCAGGTGATAGGCATATGATCCACTTATTGCCTTTGCTTTACTAAACTGTTTTTCAAAATTTGCCGGCACACTTCCTCCAACAATACTTCCAGTTACCGGCTGATCCTGCCTGCTATACAGGTAATCTGAGTAATCTCGCAGGTACCAGGGACATTCAGGCATCTTGTGGGTACCATCAAAGTGCAAATGCCCCACATTCATTTCATTTAGAAAATCACCATAAGCTGTCAATACTTCTTCGGCAAGGCTATTGGCTTGTCCAAAATCGTCGGCGAAATGAAAAAAATCATAGGAGGTCACGGCACCAATCATTTCTGTGCCTGCACTATGCGATCTGGCAGTGCTTCCTGCATGGCCGCGTTTACAGCCGGTGAGTGTCCAAACCTTACCATCGATGCCTTTTATTTGCTCTGCATAAACCATCTCATTCCCAATACGTATACATTTTGTGAATTTGTCTGTTATCTCCCATGTATGCCCGGGACCAGGTTGAAAACGAATGGTGGTGGCGGAAGGATCTACATCATCCACCAGGGTACCACTCCCCCAGCTCAATAATCGGGGCTCAACATAAGTTGGTGAAAAGTAGCGTTCATCGTTAAGCCCCAGATGAGGAACCAGGCTCTTAAGCTGTAAATGAGCGCCGTATTTAGCCAGATAATCGGACAAATCCTTTAAATCTGATTTTCCGTTGGGGAAGAGTTTGAGATTAACGTCTTCATTAGACGTATGGCTAAGTTTATACTCACTCCTCCAAACAGTAGGAAACATATAAAGACGATTGGCTCCACTGGGAATCAGGTATTTATCTGTCATTTCGTATAGTTCGGCCAAACTTTCTCCACTAACACTCACCGTGGCTAATTTTGTAAACGTCGCGACCCACTGATCGACCCAGGCCAATACATCGTTTGGTGTCCACGAAACCTGTCCTGCCGGACGTACCATATGACCAGCCCGTCCCTGTTCAGACCAAATTTCAGCCAACACAGCATCACGCTCTTTCCCGCTCAGCTTATTGTTGTAGAGCACAACACTTCCGTGTGTGCCATTGGGACGTGGCCTTCCCCAAAGGTAGGGCCAACTCAGAACGGTATTGCTTATGCTGAGACCATTTTTTCTTTTTTGATTGTCTGCATTAACGGTCATTAAATCATTAAGTGTATAAGCAGCAACATCATTGGATGCAAGGTCAAGGCTCAAACCATAATTTCTACCCGTGCCAATGCCCTTTGCTTCCAACAAATGGATGGCCAGGTGATTGGTATAGGCTTCAATTTGGAAGGTAAATTCGAACTCGCCTTCAGGATCTGAGACCTTGAATTTATTATCGGAAAGAATGATTTTGCTTAAATGCGTATCTATTGCTTTCCCATCTCCGGAAAAACGAAGGTAAAATCCTTTTGAAGAATTGGATTTCAGCATTTCTTCACCACCCAAAATCAGACTTACAGGCTTCGCAGAACCATCAAAGATTAGTTCCGATTTATAACTGGAAGAGTTCCCCTGTCCCATGGCGTTATATCCTGCAAAAACAAGGATAAACAACACAATTGACACCATTAAATTTTTCATCTTTTTATTATTAGAATCAAGATACAAGACATAAGATACAAGACATAAGATACAAGATGCAAGATGCAAGACATAAGATACAAGATACAAGATACAAGATACAAGATGCAAGATGCAAGATTGTTTAAACATTGGCTACGCTGATTTTCAATTCGCCTGCTACAACCCTGGTGTTGATACCGTATAACAAGTATCACTAAAGGCCTGCAAACTACAAGATAATAAGCTGTCAATTAACTCATTAAACAATCCAATTTTATCCAATTTACTTCCTCCGAAGCAAATCGAACGATTTCCTCAATTTATTCGTTAAAGGAAGGTATTTTAAGTAGGATGCCTTTGCTCAATTTAGCCAAATGCTTGCTGAAAAACGGTGAAACACTTGTTTCAGAATGCTCTTTTTAAAAAAAATCATGAAAAAGTAACGAGCAAGCGTTGATCGGATTTCATGATTAATTTTGAATGAAAGTGAAGCACATAACGGCCATCCAGCCTTTTAAATATTGCATCCACCGCTTTTCCATTCAGTTTAACACTGAGTTTATTTGCAGGAATGTTTATTAATTTGTCCAACCTTAGCTCATTGATTGCTAGTTCCCCATATTGCAATTCGATCTGCGCTATTTGACGCCCATCCTTCACCATTTGAGAGAAACTACCCCAACCTTTGGCAGTTGTAAAAGCAGCCCTAAAATCGTTCGGTGAAATTTTAGGACTAAAACCCAAAATGCCTTTGGGACCGTGGTATTCAAATCCGCTGGCCGCTAAAAACACGCCATAGGCTGCCATAGACCTGGCATAGTGACTGGAACATTCAACTTCATCGTATGGATTTCGTTTTGCTCCGTTATATCGTTCATGTACGGCCTTAATGACCGATAAACCTTCGATAAGCATATTTTCCCAGACCATGTGAGATGCGGCCTGATATTCAAAGCCATTCATGCATTCATCAAAATAACCTCCCGCTCCAATCCAATATTCTTTCTCATCTGGTCGATCAGCCATTCCCGGAACAGCCTTTTCATCACCGCCATAAGGCCATGTTGTCATCAGTA
>JBFHER010000069.1:0-15562 GCA_041584055.1 Bacteroidales bacterium | reverse complement strand
CTGGCCACAGCATCCTTGTCAATCATTTCGTTTAAAAGCGATTCAATGCTTATGACTGAAGGTTTCTTTTCACATGAGCTGACAAACAGGCAAGCCATCCCTAAGCTGATGACGACCATTCCTTTATTAAAAATTTTCATTCGCTATGTCCTACAAAATAATGGATACCATACCTTTTGTTTAAAACAATTTTATTTTTCAAAGATCATTTTGTTTTTAGAGGAATCACCATGTTCCACGTTTTATCAAAGCTCCACGCCTTATCTCCGTTTCCGGTAGCCGCAAAAAAATGTGTTGGAACACCGTCCTCAATCAGAAGGAAAGGCCTTTCAAAATGGTTCTGATGTGTTGTGGTTCCATCATCCCATAAAATATCCCTGCTGTAAGCTTTCACCTGATCAAACAAATGCCAGTTGATGCCGTCTTCTGACCAGGCATGAATTCCGCCTCCCTCTTCGCCGCATATTTCTCCGGAGCGATCTTTAATGATTGCTTCATACCGTTCTCCATTCCACCAGATGTAAGGATCTTCTACATCCACATGATCATTTCCCGGTGTTTCAAACCTGAACACAGGCTCGTCACTTAAGCGTTCATATGGTCCTTCCGGCTTGCTTGCTTTGGAAACACCAAGTAAAAGTGGCGGATTTGGACCTTCGCTTGAGGATTTGTACATCAAAAGAATTTCCCCTGTTGCTTCGTTTACCACCGGTGCCGGGTTTGAGGTAATGGAAGCATCCCAATGACCGGGACGGGGTTCAATCACCGGTTTATCCAGGCGTTTCCATGGCCCATAAACACTTTCACTCATGGCCATACCGATGCGCTTGTTCATCCATGCTTTGGTCCAGTTTTCCCGTGACAGTTCTTTATTTTCTACTGTTGGCTGTTCAAAATCATAAGTGGTTCCAAAGTAATAAAGCAAATACTTGTCTCCGTACTTCACCACCCTTGGATTATGGGTGCACATCCCATCCCAAAACTCCCTGCCACGCATGGGAAGTGCCACATCCACTGTTTTGTAAGGTCCCACAGGTGTATCAGCCACTGCATGCACCACTTCAGAATTGGTGACCCATTTCCCAAAGCCCACTTCTTTCACCCACCTACTGGCAAACATGTGGTATTTTTGATCCTCTCCTTTAATCACAGATGAGCCCCACACCCAATAGTCAGGATCCTCATACCCACCGCCTTTGGGGGCCGGTAAAATGCGGTCCATGAAATTCATTGGAGGAGTCGTTTTTTTACAGGACAGCACAGCAGGTAGCATCATTGCCACTAAGGTAGCAAGCATGGTATTAAAAATAAAACGTCTCTTCATGGTTCTTTTGCTTAATTTGATCACACAAAAAACAACCGATACCTTCAAATCATGACATTTTTTCCATCACATTTCCTTCGAATACAGAAGGCATCATTTGCAAGGCTTGACCATTGTAGTACAATCCGGCAGCCCCTAAAGTAGCAATATTATTTAATTGAGATTGTTCGATAACAATCTTTTTTTTAATTGCTTCAAAAGGAAAATCGCTCAGTTCTCTTTTCATTCCTGCCTCAAAAAGGCTAAAAGACTGACTTATAGAACCTCCGAGGATAATGGCATCAGGGGCCAGAATGTAAAGTATGTTTTTTACAAGTTTTCCAATATTTGTTCCGAAATCATTAAATATTTCCTGTGCGCTCAAATCACCTGCTAGCGCCATATCGTAAAGTTCCTTGCCCGTTGCATGGTGTTTTTTGATGAAATACGCACTCCCGCAATACATCTCAAAGGTGGCATCTTTGTAAGGCCACATGCCAACTTCCCCGGCGCCACCAAACATGCCGGGATACAATTTATCCTGAATTATCACGCCCCCACCAACACCAGTCCCCAGTGCTATGGCAACCATGTTTTTATATGGCTGTCCTTTACCGAAATGCTTTTCTCCAAGGGCAAAACAATTGGCATCATTGTTCACAAAGACGGGTAACTTAAATCGTTTTTCCAGCGCCTCCTTCAAGGGGAGTTGATTCCATGATGGGATATTGGAAATATTCAGAATCTCACCTTTTTCGGCATCGAGTAGTCCGGGCACACCAACACCAATGGCCAGAGTCCCAGGCAACAATACCTGTTCGATGGTTTCATAAAGGGTATTTAGAATTTCCTCTTTACCGCGATGTGCTCCGGTTGGTTGCAAAGAGAGTTTTTCCATTTTTTTATTTACGATGCAACCTGCCTCGATGGAAGTACCACCTATGTCAACACCAACGATTATTTCTTTGTCCATTGTATTTCAGCTTATTACTAATACCGATTGCCCCTAAGGAAAGCGGCTATTTATAGAAGTACACTACTTAAACGATGCCTTCCATGGATTTTTCCAATTCGCGTGCCTGAGCCAGAAATTCATCAACATTCATCTCTTTAAAAAAGATTAAGCCATGACTGGCACGAATCATTGGATCTTCACTTGTGTAGAAAAAGTCCTTTCCCAGCAGGTGTTGCACTTTAGCCAATTGCTCCACCCAAATATTTTGAGCCAGTGTACTAAATTTCCCATCATGCTCATGACTTGGAAAAGAGGCATTGACCTGACTAAGATAACAGTCTGAGAATGATTTTTCGAGGACATCCATCCCATTGATACTCACAGGCACCACCACATTCACATCTGCCGGGTGGAATTTATACCAGACATTGCGATAACCCCAAATCCTCAGCTTACTTAAATCCTCTTCTTTGCCCCACTCTCTAACCGCATCGGCGATGGCCTGTAAAACCTTATAATGTGTATCAGGGCCACTTCCTTCCGGATCAAGTGCCAGACTGATCACAGTTGGTTTAATGCTTCTTAATTCATCCAGAATGGGTGCCACATCTCGTTCACGGTTTGGTTGCTCAGTGAAAATATCACCAGTATAGAACCCAAGTCTTAGATGATGTACATTCTTTACCTGAACACCTGAATGGGCCCAAACCAATTCCTCTTCAAACTCGCGGATCATTCCCTTCAGTTTCTGTATTTTAGGCGGATTCTTCTGTCCTTCGTAGCTATCTCTTATATTAACCAAAATAGCATTAATTGTATCCCTTAACTGCTCTACATTCTTGACTTCCCAGATGGATACGATTGCCCTTACCACGCGGTGACACAATCCCCGTACGCGCTCCATAGGCTCACCCGAAGCTACTTTAATAAGAAAATGGTAAACATCTTTATCCCACTTATATTTGTATCCCGTTTCAAAAAAATCAGGGAACTTAACCATTTGGATCTGGCCATTCTCCAAAAACTTTTTAGTATTGAGTAGGGTATCCGTCACAAAATCATTTGTAACTGCTGTAAATCCGGAAGTTAATACAGAAAAATATGATTCATTGGATTTTTCCCTCAGCAAACGGCCAACATGAGGTTGAAGTCCCAATTGAATATCATCGTGATGTGGGCCGGTATGATAGAACGTCTGATTTGTCTCACGCTTCAATCCATTCGCGATTTTCTTTTTCATGGCATCAATAACTTCCTGAACAGTTCCAATTGACAGGTTGGGAATCAGTCGACAGTAGGGATCAGCTTTTAAATCTTCAAGTTGAAGTTTAGGTCCGAACTTTCCAATTTTATTACACAGGTCAATGATTGCCCTTTCAGTTTTTTCCTGCGTCCATTCTCCTGTCTTATAATAGGCATCGATACTATCGTTTAATTTAACACCGGCGCTTGAGGTGATATAAAAACGACAGTTTGGAAGACGCTGAAGCACAGTCGCCGGAAACAAAACAGTAGGTGCACTTTCCAGGGCATTTTTTATAACATCTGCCTTTGCCTCTCCGGCAGCAAAGATTAATGCCACCGCGTTTTTATTGTAGGTGATTGTTTCTAATCCGATGGTTATTACGAGCCTGTTTCTTGATACTTCGATACCACCTAAATCACCGGCGGCCTGTGCCTGGGTTTGAAAATTTGTTGTCGTAAGACGTGTTGTTGAATAATGATCAGATCCTCTGGTGTTAAACGCAATATGTCCATCGGGGCCAACTCCCCCCAGAAAAAATCCAATCCCTCCTTTCTCCCTTACCTTTTGTTCATACGCCACACACCAGTCATCAATCATAAAGATTGATTGTTGTTGTTCCTGTTCTTGTTTTGTTTTGGCTTCACGATAGCGCAGCGACAGGTCCACAATGCTATCCGGAAAAACTTCAGAAAAGTGCTTGCCGTCAACCAGTGGGATTTTATTTGAGTTAATCAATAAAGCCCGTTTCGGATCCAAGCCAAAGCCTTTGATATAATACTCACTCACGTAGTGATAAAAGCTATTATGCTGATCTGAATTGATGGGATAAAACTCATCTATCTGCACGAAGTGAAGTTTGCTTAAATCAGGTTTTTGATCAACATTTAAGCCATTCTCTAAACGAATTTTTTTCCCTTTTGAATTGTTCCAGTTATCTAAAAGGAATTGCGTCCACCGAATAAAATATTCGGGTGTTTTACCCGTAGGCAAACTAATAACACCCTCAGGATTTTCTCCTACCCACTCCAAAAATCGAAGGGCCGTAAACAAGCCTAATTTTGGAAAGTTGTCAACAGGTATATACGGTAACTTGGTTGTTGTCTTACCAATCCCTGATTTCTTTAAGAAGCTATTTTCAACTTCCGACATATTTAATCCAGCCATAACTATAAGTATTTATTATATTCTTGCATTAAAGGGGTCTTATTGCGATACATTTATGGAACTCTGTTTCCTAATATTTTAGTTAAACGATTTTACAGACTTCAAAAATCATGGGGTTACATTTTGGAATACCTGAGATAATTCAAACTTAAAATGCCTAATCGTTTCATGTGATACGTCATTTTCTATATCAGGACTAACAGTATTCAGAACTTTCATCCAATCAACGTGCCACCAGTGGTCCAATTGAGCAACGCTTATTTATATATCACTCTGCATTCTGGTACAATTTTACACCAACAGCAAACCACCTATCGACCAAAATGCAATTAAGACCGTCCTCTTATAATGTGGTATTCAGCAAACAACTTAAAGACTATCAATTGATCTCTCCAAAACAACTGATACCGCACCAAGTACGCCGGCCTCAATTCCCAATTGAGATATTTTAAGGGTCGTATCTTCTCTTAGTTTTGGAATGCAATAACTGAATAAAGCCTGATTAATTGGTGTCAACAAATACTCATTTGCCTGAGAAACGACACCGCCAAGAATTATTAATTCCGGATTGAGTATCTGTATTAAGTATGAAATGCCCTTTCCCAGTTTTTGCCCCATGTTTTCGATGAGTGCCAGAGCGAGCTGATCAGCACCTTTCGCTGCATTTACAATATCATCCGGAAATAGTTGTCCTCCCTGCTTGATTGCAAGCTGATGGAGGATTGAATTGGGATTGTTTTTTAATTCCTGTGTGGCCTGTTCAACCAGAGCCCTGCCTGATGCCAGGGTTTCAAGACAGCCCCTCCTTCCACAGGTACACAACTGTCCGTCATCTTCAATTAATATGTGGCTAAACTCACCTGAGAACCCGGAATTTCCTTTGTATAATTTGCCATTAAGAATCATTCCAGTTCCAACCCCCCAACCCAATTGAATGACCAGTGCATTTTGGGATTCTTTTGCTAAACCTAGTCTTAACTCAGCAAGCGCACGTGCTTTGGAATCGTTTTCAATGTAAACTGGTATCTGAAATTTATCCTGAAACACATTTTGTATTGGTTTCTTAGTTTCAGTTAAATAGGTATAATTGATCCCCTTTTCTGAATCTATCAAACCCGGCATATTTATACCAATCCCTATGATTTTAGTCTCATCAATCTGCTGTTCTGCGATCACTTCCTTGGCGAAATCGTATATCTCATCCACCGCAGCAATATCACGTCCCAGTTTCAACGGTTTTGTTTTAATTCCCGTTATATTTTCAAGATCGTTATTAAAAAGAGAAACAGAGATTTTTTTCTGACTTACATCAATCCCCAACAAGTACACCGAATTCTTAATTAAGCCGTACATATTTGGACGTCTCCCTCCAATTGAATCTCCTTTTCCTCGATACTCAATGTATTTTTCTTTTATCAGCTCATTTAAGTACACTTGAGTGGTTGGAGAGCTTAAATTTAGCATCCTGGCAATATCAGCACCTGACAAAGCATCTGTGCGATAAAGTTTTTTTAAAATTCTTTTCTTGCACAAAAACTTTTTTTTCTCCTGCCCGGTAAGCTCTTCCTGTATTTCCGAATTCCAATATTTCATACTGTTAGTTCTACATAAGTTTATGCTATACAAGATTACAAAATATTAACACTTCAAGCAAATTCTTTTGTAATTTTTTAATTAAGTCTTTTGTAATTTTGTAATTTCCTGTTGTTTCAATAATAATATAGCAAAAATATACATTTCCTATCTGCTATTTTCTACAAAAAACCATAGAAAAATTCATATAACCCATCAATTTTGAAAAATAATTCATCCACTTTTGAAAATCTTATCTCAGTAATTGATTATTTTGTTTAAGATGATGTATATGCTGGTTATTAAGTTTGATCCGCTTAATACTTAGAACGATCCGTATCCTTATAAAATACCTGCAAATCCTCAAGTTGTTTTTTTAGTTCAAACACAAGATCAGCATAGTCATCCTGACCGTACAGGTTATTCATCTCATCCGGGTCGTTTTCAAGATCATACAATTCCCACTGGTCTATGTCGTAATAGAAATGTATTAATTTATATCGCTGATTACGAATGCCGTAGTGGCGTTTCACCATGTGTTCATTGGGGAATTCGTAATAATGATAATACAAACTTTCCCGCCAATCCTCAGGTGCATGGTCGGCAAACAATGGTACTAAAGATTTGCCCTGCATATCTGACGGAATCTCAAGTCCTGCCACATCCAGAAAGGTAGGGGCATAATCGATGTTTTGCACCAGTTCTGCGATGCGATCCTTTTTTTCGTAGCCAATTGGCAGATGCATCAACAAAGGTGTTCTGAATGACTGTTCATACATAAAACGTTTATCAAACCAGCCATGTTCTCCCATGTAAAACCCCTGGTCAGAAGTGTATACAACAAGGGTATTTTCAAGCAGTCCTTCGGCTTCGAGGTAATCTAATACACGTCCAACATTCTCATCAACCGATTTAATGCAGCTAAGGTAATCCTTGATATAGCGTTGATACTTCCATTTGTAAAGATCTTCCCCTGATAGGTTTTGGCTTTTAAAATCAGTCAAAACAGAATCGTAATGCGCTTCCCAGGCAAACTTTTGCTTCTCATTCATTCTTGATGTATGTCCGGGATACCATTCCAAACGGCTTTTTATCTTACCCTCTTTATCCTCCATTTTTAAATCATAGACTAAATCCATGTCATTGGATCTGATACTTTGTCTTTGCTCTGCAGCTGCCTGACGCCCTTCGTAGTTATCAAAAAAATTATCAGGCAAGGGAAATTCAATATCTTCAAAATCATCCAGATACATGGTGTCAGGTTCCCAAACCCGGTGAGGTGCCTTGTGGTGAAGCAAGAGGCAAAACGGCTGACTTTTATCACGTTGATTGTCCAGCCAGTTTAATGCTAAATCAGTGGTGACTGTGGTGACATAACCTTGGTACTGCTTTTCTTCGCCCATTTCAATAAAATCAGGATTGTAATAGAATCCTTGTCCCGGAAGCACATTCCAGTAGTCAAAACCTGTCGGGTCGCTTTTCAGGTGCCACTTCCCTACCAAAGCAGTTTGATAGCCTGCTTTCTGCAACAGCTTTGGAAATGTTTGCTGACTGCCATCAAACACTGCTTCATTGTCGATTTGTCCATTGATATGCGTGTGCTTACCTGTAAGCATTGTTGCACGACTGGGAGCACAAATTGAATTGCCCACAAAGCTATTGGTAAATACCACACCCTGCTCCGCAATTCTGTCGATATTGGGCGTTTTAGTAAATCGCGTGTCATAAGCACTCAGGGTTTGAAGGGAATGGTCATCCGTCATGATGAACAAGATATTCGGACGGGGATGTGACTCACCCTTTTTACTTTTACATGCTCCCCCAAGTGTTACACACAACACAAAAAATGTGACTGTCCATTGAATGGCTTTCATACGGTTTTTATTATTTGTTTTCATGATACTTTTTTAAAACTTTAAGTAATTGATCACCGGTTCCGATTTTATAGCCGGATGACAAGTAAACAATTTCATTATTTGCAGACACCAGTGCTAGCACCGGCAAGTGGTTCTTAAGCTCCCTCCCAAGGGCTGATTCAAGCTCATTTAACATCCCGTCATCCATTGCAATGCTGGAATTTTCAGGAAGCTTATGCTCATCCCGCTTAAACAATTTAGCCCTTTCATCATTTGGTAAAACGAAGATGAAAGGCACATTTAAGGCATCATAGGATTGAATTAAACCTTCAAATTCTTTCAAAACGTGCTTTGTGGGCTCTTTATCCGGATCGAGACAGGCAAGCACCACGCCATTTTTGAAAGAATTTTCATTCATAAAAAGCTTCGTTCCATCAGGCTGAAGCCATCCGTCCGGCAAATAAAAACTGCCTAAAGATTCCAATGGCTGTTCATCTTGCCTCAGACTCACCACCACCGTTTTATGCTCATCATTCCTAAGCGGAAAAAAGGACATGCGGGTCAACAAAGTGCCATCATTCTGTCGTTCGGCTGTATACAGCAAGTAATTTCCTGTCTCGAGCGTGAGAGTGTCAGGGAAGTCAGAGAGTTTCTTGTTAAATTCAAAATCAAGGGTTTCATATCTGCCGTTTATAAACCTGGAAAGTGTAAATTGTTTAAAGTAACGGCAATCCCTATTGTCAATCCCCCGGGCAAGGAGATGAATGCTTCCACCCCCACCTTTATCCCCAGTCATCTTTTCTCCCAGGAACACGTTCACCCACGCTTCATTTGTTTTATATTGCGCAAGACCGGTTACTTTGTGAATGCGAGCCCTTACTCCGGCTGTACGACATAGCGCCACAAAGAACAGTCTGGCACTTCCTGGGTCACAGGTTTTCATTTCAAACACCCCCTGTGGCACAGAGGCAACAGGGATATAGTTTTCGTCCTTCGTAATATTAATATTCTGAAGTATCCAATCTTCTGCCATCAAAGGATTTTCAAGGACAGCACCCCAAAAATCCTGCCTGAATTGTTTTTGTAGAAATGCTTTGTAGGCCGACAATTTCTCTCGTTCAACACGGGGATTAAGTATGTAGCGCGCATACTCATCTTCTGTGCATTGCCCGTCAAATTCAGGTGAATGAAGCATGTGACTTAATAAGATCCCTGCAGAGGCATCCCTTAAGTCTTTTTCTGACACATTCTGCAACAAAGGTAGGATCCATGTTTTTCTCTCAATCGGGACCTTCTCCATAAATTCCTGAATATCCCTCCAGTTGCCCCGTGATTTTTTAATCGTTTGCCAAACCTGTGTTGTATCAAGCCCCAGCTTTGATGCCAGATCCATTGCTTCTTTCTTTGACATGAAGGTTCGTTCATAGGCATGGCGAATGGAGTCCTCATAAGCCAGACGCACTTTATTTTCTTTTTTCCCTTCTTCTGATACCTGCAAAGGCACTTTTTTAACAGGAGGGACAAGGTCCATGTCCATGATTCTTTCAGAAAAATTGTTTCCTTCAAGCGTAATCTGTACCGTATCAACATCCGCTACACTTATCTTTTTAAAATTGAACATATCCTCTTTCCTGCTCCACACCAAGAGATCTCCAAGTCCAAGTTTTAGTTTACAAATGCCTTCTGCATTTGTTTTTAAGCTAACGAGATTGAAGAGTTCCGCATAATTACAAACCAGAAAGCTCACTTCGGCATCTTCAATTGCGTTATTGACATGATCAACAATTCTCACATAAACATCCTTGGCTGTGGTATAATTAGATGTTTGATTTAAACGCGTAAAATACTTGCTTTGATCAATCACATCAGAAGCAGCATAATGCCCTGGTGTGATTGTATTTGTTAAAATTGCCCGACGGGTTGGTTCAACAAACCATCCTTGATTGACATCGGCTTCCGGTTCACAGGCCCCCATAAAGTACCACTTCCCATCTGCCCAAAATTCTACCCAGGCGTGATTATCATCCTGATGCACCCAGCGAGGGGTGTAAATTTGTCGTGCCGGAATTCCCACAGCCCGGAGGGCAGTAACCGTAAGTACTGATTCTTCTCCGCAACGGCCTTTGGCATTTTTTATGGTTGCCAAAGGTGCAGAAGTTCGACCATCGCTGCCAGTGTAGGTTACCTTTTCGTGGCACCAGTGATTGACTTCCAGCGCAGCTTCTTTCATGTCCATATTCAGGATACGATCTTTAAGTTCGTGGAAGATTACCACGCGGGCTGAATCCATGTTTTCAGTTCCAGCACGTGGTGCAAGCACAAAATGGAGAAAATCTTCGTTGCTGACTGTTTTGCCCCATGAAAAAGTTTCCATGGCCTTGATAGCATAGCGCACCTGTTGCAGGTAATGATCCGAATCGTAATTACTAAGATCACTCAAGGTTTCATAAGCATATAAAAACTCAATGCCTTCACGTTCCTGCTGCGTTAAATCCGCATCAAACACGTTCAAAAGTTGTTGCTGTCTGTTCATCAACAAGGCATCACGTCGCTGTTCAAACGCTGCATGAATTTCGGCTCTCCTGCCTTTATCTTTCACCAAATGTTCAGCACAGGCAGTCAGCAATAAAACACCAATAATTCCCAGGATCAGTTCAACTTTTCGTATCATAATTTGTCCTGTTTTTTTAACCAGATTCTGCCATCATTTTGAATGAACCACATTCCTTCTTCAATTTGTGAAGGATAACTGGCTGTATATCCTGATTGATGCACTACGATCTCCGGGATAAATGCCTTGCCTCTTAACAATACTTCGCTTAAACGTAAGGCTTTCCCATCGGTGGCATAAAAGTTGTTTTCTTCGTAATATGCGTTTTGTCTGTAATACAACTGACGCAAGGCCCATTTTACATCTTCATCCCCTTGTCTTAAAAAAGTATCATTTTCAGCATCGGCACTAAATTGCACGTAACCCCAGGTTTCAGGACGGTGCATGGCAATGACACCTTGCGGAGACCACACCCAATTATTTTCAGGTAGTTTTTTGCCATTCTCATCCTTTATTTTAACATATTCCCCCTGAACGATCTCAACAGGCCATTGCACCCTTGAGAAATTGATTCTCCATTGAGTTCCATCCGCTGGCATTTTAGCCCCGCGTGCAGATTCGTTCAACACGCGCCATGGAAAAGCCAGTTCCAAAGTCCATTTTTCATCTGTGTCAGATGGATCATTTATTGAACCATACACCTTGACGGCACTTTTCATCCCTGGAATTTCCCAACTGTTAAAAACAAGCCCTCCATCCCGGTAAGGCTTTGAGAGCATCAGATCCCAGGTTGTATTTAAGGCATTCATTTCAAACTCCAGGTAATGGTGTGTATCCCCATCAGGATCAATAAAAACCTCAAAATCATTGTCATAAAAGATCACCGCATCATGGTCTGTAAGCGTTCCCCAAACATGGTCATCCATTAGTTCAGCAGCAATGTAAAAAAAGGAACTATCCCAAAGCATTTTTACGCGGGTATCTTTTGCCGGTTTGGGCTTTAACTCACCTTCTATGTCAACGAAAAGCTTGCTCCACGGTGCCTTTTGCCATGCATCATCGTCGAGAATGCCATCAACAACAATGTTATTTTGAGCCAGATAACAAACGTATGTGGACGGATGATAAGGAATCTTTAAGGCCATATCTGCCTTTAAAACTGCCTGACTGGATCTTTTTGTACACCCCACGCCGTGCAACAGCAGCAACAAGGCCATACTTATTATTTTTATTGCTTTAATCATATCAATTCATGAGCGTTTTATTGGGTTGAGGGCCTAGTACAAAGCGGAGCTCCCCTCCCATCATAATTTGTTTATGCGTAATCGTTAATTTTTTATACGGAACGCCATCCAGAAAAATGGCTTGTATGTATGTATTGCGTTCCGACTGATTTTCTGTCGCAATTACAAACTTATTGCCATTTTCAAGATTAATTTGTGCCTCTTCAATCCAGGGCGATGTCAGGCTGTAAATCCCATCTGCAGGATTCACCGGATACATTCCCATGGCTGAAAACACCAACCATGCCGACATTTGCCCACAATCTTCATTCCCGCAATACCCATCGGGCTCTGTACTGTACTGAGTGTTGATGATCTTACGAACCAAAGCCTGTGTTTTCCAGTGTTCTCCAAGTTCGTTATATAAATACGCCACGTGATGACCTGGTTCGTTTCCATGGGCATACTGTCCAATCATACCTGTACTAAAAATAGGCAATTTGTCCTGGGGTTCCGGATAGTAAGTAAACATAGAATCTAACTTTGCTTTAAAGTTTTCCTTTCCTAAAACAGTCATTAATCCAGTGATATCATGAGGGACGAACCAGAAGTATTGCCAGGCATTGCTTTCACAAAAATAATTTGTGTATTCCTTTGCTAGAAAGGGTGAAATGAACTTGCCATTTGTATTTTTTGGACGGAAGAATGTTGAAGACGGATCATACAAATTCTTCCAGTTTTCCGCTCTTTTCGAGAAGGTTTGATGGATTTCCACAGCGCCAAGTGCCTTTGCAAGTTGGGCAATACACCAATCGTTGTATGCATATTCCAGGGTCTTTGAAACCGACCAATTTTCATGTTCCTCATCCGCCGGCACATATCCATATTTCATGTATTTGTCGATTTGCCTGCCCTTTTCTGTCGCAGAAACGACACAGGCTTCTAAGGCTTTATCTGCATCCATCGGAATTCCCTTAAAATAGGCATCCACAATCACAGGAACAGCGTGGTATCCAATCATCATATTGGTTTCGTTCCCGGCCAGAGACCACACCGGCAATAAGCCTGTTTCATCATAATGCGAAAGAAAAGACTTGATCATATCCTCTGTTTCATCTGGACATAATATTGTGTACAAAGGGTGCGCTGCTCTGAATGTATCCCAAAGGGAAAAAGTATCGTATTTTTTATAGCCACTTGCCATATTGACCTCTCCATCAGCTCCTTTGTAACGGCCATCAACGTCACTGTGCAGGGAAGGCGTTAAAAAGCAATGGTAGAGATTTGTGTAAAAAAGTTCTTTCTGTGCCCTGGTTCCTTTTATACTTATTCTCGATAAATAGTTATTCCACACATCCTCTGCCTTTTGTACGCACAGATCAAAATCCCAATGACCAAGTTCACTTTCAAGGTTTTTCCGTGCTCCATCCACGCTGGCTGAAGAAAGCGCTACTTTAACAAGCACCTGTTCGTCATCTCCTGTGTTATAATTTAAGATAATACGGGTTTTCACACCCTTAGCAATACTTGAATTCACGGTTGATGTATCCTCAAATAACTGCACGGCACTAAATGCTTTTGAAAATTGTGCAACAAAGTACACCCGTTGATCTCTGGCCCATCCTTTGGATTTACGATGGCCTGAGATTGTATACTCATCTTCCACTTCAATTCTGGTGTCCACGGGTTTATCCCAGTTTAAACTGTACCCTAAATCCAGGATAATCCGACTTTGATCATCCTTTGGGAATGTGTAGCGATGAAATCCAACACGTGATGTCGTGGTCAACTCCGCTTTAATCCCCGAACTTAGCATATCAACCGCATAGTAGCCTGCATGTGCCTTTTCCCGTTCATGAGAAAACAGGGAATACGGACGATCATCACCATTTGGCGTTAAACTTTTGGTGAACCGGCTGTTTGCAGGCATGAGCAACAAATCATACATATCGCCGGCGCCGGTCCCCGAAAGATGTGTGTGGCTAAAACCGGCAATCGTAGAATCGGGCCAATAGTAACCTGCAATTCGATCCCAACCTGGGAGACCGTTGTCCGGGCTCAGTTGTACCATCCCAAAAGGAACCACCGCTCCGGGATAAGTATTCCCGGGGCCGTCGGTTCCAGTGAACGTATTAACGTATCGACTTCTGCTTTCCGAAGTACCTTGATCATCCTGTTTTTTACAGGACAACAGAACTAAAAGGAGCAGTGCGATTGTAAAAACTCCTGTTTTCATTTGTCAACAGATTGATATTTCCTGCTTACAGATCGTACTGTATTGAGTTGTTCGTCAGTTATTTTACCCTCATCAAAAATGGCTACGCCCTGAGCTCCCCCTTTAAAAGAATTCTTTACGGCTTTCGGGAAATCTCCTTCCGGGATTTGAGGCAGATACAGGCCGGTAACAAGAGACACCCGACCATCCAAATCACGAACACCCTTTCGTGTTGATGTTTTTATCCACCGGATATCTTCATCGTAAAAATTCTGATATACCATTGGGAAAACCGCATCCACATTCCATTCATCCCAGCTTTGACGGCAAATAGTACGGGCCAGATCAGGGTAAGGAAATACCGCTGCTGAAATCTGTTTCCCTTTTGCATGAGCAACTTCAACCAAGCGATTCACCAGCCGTGTTACGCTGTTGTATCGATATTGACGCCATGCTTCAACTTGTGTGGGATCATCTACTTCAGCAATGTCAATGCCACTTTCTTCTTTAAATTTAGCCTGACAGGTTTCACAATAGCAGAAATCAAATTCCGGGTATTCCCTGTCCTGCACCAGATTGTACTTGGGCTGAAGTGCCTTGGCCAGAATTACGTCGGAGTATCTTACATAATCCAGATGAATTCCTTTCAAGCCTTTTACCGAAGCCAATTCTTTCACCTGTTTTGCAATATGCTGATAGACCTCTTCCTGCGATGGGCACACCCATTGATAGTAGTCAACGTAAGGATGCACGTCGAAACAGGATTCCCCTTTACCGCTCACGGTGTACCATTCCGGGTGTTTTTTGGCTTCCTCATCCCCGGGACGGTTAAGTGTCCACATCCAGGCATGTACATCAATACCAAAGTTACCTGCCAAAGGAATAATCCGTTCCATCATTGGGACACCTCCACCAATTAGAATTCCGCTTATTCCGTTTTCTTTAAATTTAGCCAACATCTTGTTCCAATCCTCATCACTCCGATTCATATTGGCGTACAACCACATCCAATTGCGATCCCACTTATAATCCTCAAGGGGTTTTTCCTGCGCATATAGCCCCATACTTGCCATCAATGCAAGCATAAAAACAACCATCGCACCCCACCTCTTCAGCACATTCTTTTTCATCCCAATTCAATTTTAAGTTTTTTATCTTTCTATTGTAACCTACAATGAATTCTTCTTTAAGAAATCAATAATCTCATGAATGTAGCCAAAGGCCATCCCAACAACCGTATCAGCTGCACCATAGTACACAGCAACCCTTTCATGGTCGTTCAAGGCTGCGCATGGAAACACAACATTTGGCACATCGCCTGCCAGCTCATAAGGTTCTGCCGGTGCAAGTAAATAAGGTTTTGAACGGTATTTCACCTTTGCTGGATCTTTCAAATCGAGCAGTGCTGCTCCCATGGAATAGCGAAACCCGTTACAGGTATTGATGACGCCATGATAGAAAAGCAGCCAGCCTTCGT
>JBFHER010000068.1:0-15763 GCA_041584055.1 Bacteroidales bacterium | reverse complement strand
TTTTACGAATGGTTGGGCGTTTATCAGTATAAAAAAGTTCAAAAAATTCCCGAACGCATTGCCCGGGATGCTTTGTTGGGTTGGATCACAACAGAATTTGAGCAGAACACCCAACACAATATGTTAATTGATGAGATGATTTACCAGGGGAAACTCATCTTCCTACTGGAACAACTTCTCCCTAACATCCCAGACAATATTCTCTTAGGTCAGACAGAACAACACTATCGCTGGTGTGAGGCCAATGAGGCCAATATTTGGACAGCCATGATCGAGTGGAAGCATTTGTTTTCAAAAGATCGGCTTACCATAAAAAAACACATTGATGACGCGCCTTTCAATAATTTCTTTGGGGAAGGATCTGCTGCAAAATCAGGCGTGTACATGGGATGGCGCATTGTTTCAGCGTACATGGACAACAACAAAGATCTCACCCTTCAGGACCTTTTCAATGCAGAAAGTGGACAGATGATACTACAGATGTCAGGCTACAAGCCTTCTTAGTGGCCGGAAATCCATGCGCTTTGAGTTGGCATGACAATGCTAGTCCTGCAGGCTGGTCATCCTTCCTTTTCAGGTGTTTTTGACTTACATTAAAACATTGCGACAACAACCGGAATGCAGCGCTAAATTGCACCTGCAGACAGGTTTATTCTTTGTTTTCGATGTACCCTAAAATGTTGAGCATTTCGTGAACAGATTGTTCTTCACGGTAAACAGAATCAACAATATTCCCCCTGTCGTCACGATCGATAATTACATGCTTCGGAGATGGTATCAAACAATGCTTGATTCCCCCGTAACCACTCACTGAATCCTGGTAAGCACCTGTATGGAAAAAGCCCAGATACAGTGGTTCTTTATCTTTAGATCCGTATTTTGGTAAAAGAACTTCCTGATTAAAATCCTCTGAGTTATAATAGTCGGAATGATCACAGCTTATTCCGCCAATATTCACTCTCCCGTACTCATTGTTCCATTTATTGATGGGCAGTAAAATAAATTTCTCCTGAATAGACCATGCATCCGGGATGGTATTCATCAGACTGTTGTTAATGATGTACCACCGTTCAGTATCGTTTTGCAGTTTTTGTTCCAACACTTCAAAGATTATGGCACCGGCTTCCCCCACGGTATATTTACCAAACTCAGTATAAATATCCGGCTCCATGATATTCTCTTTGGTACATGCCATTTTGATGTTGGTAATTATTTCGTTAATCATGTACTCGTAATTGTACTCAAAACCAAGATGATTCCGAATGGGGAAACCTCCGCCAAGATTAAACGATTTGAGAGAATCACTCTCTTTTTTCAGATCAACATATAACTTCAGGGCCTTTTGAAACTCACCCCAATAATAAGGTGTATCCTTGATACCGGAATCAACAAAGAAATGCAGCATATTGAGTTCCACATTCTTGCAATCACGAATTTTATTCATGAAAAACTTTTTCACCTCGGTGTGTGGAATTCCCAGACGGGATGTATAATAGGCTGACTGTGCCTCTTCGTTAATGGCCATACGCAAACCTATTTTCACCTTGCTTTTGGTCTTCACCTTCATCAAGCGGTCAAACTCATTGATGCTGTCTAAAATAATGACGGAATTGGTAAAACCGGCTTCCTGCATACGAATTATTTTATCCAGATAATCGTCTGTTTTGTAGCCATTATGCAAGATAATCCTGTCTTTATCAAGCTTTCCCTTTTTTTGAAGATGAAGAATCAGGTCGATATCAAAGGAAGAGGATGTTTCGATGTTTACCTTATGTTTTAATGCCTCTTTGATTACATGATGAAAGTGATTACACTTGGTACAGTAACAAAAATGATAGTTTCCTCTGTACGCATTGTTTTTAATTGCTCTATTAAAAAGATTGCGTGTTTTTTTTATTTGATCACCAATTTTGGGTAAATAAATAAAGCGGAATGGTGTCCCGTATTTTTCAATCAGATGCTTCAATGAAACCCCATGAAAAGTAAGGAAATCATTTTTAAGGTCAAACCCTTCCTGCGGGAAATAATAACTCTGCTCAATTAAATCAAAATAAGTATTCTTCATAACCCAAAACTAAATTGGTTTTTAAAAAATTGCGAAAAAACACGCAAATTTAATTAAAAAACGAATGGATATCACCAGGGATCTTATTTTATTGCTGTGACAAAATCAAAACGTGGCATACGCCAGAAGGCAATGCACCTTCCTAATTACCTGTTATGGATCATTTTACCAGTTTCTACCGTTCCTTTATCATTCGATAAACGATAAAAGTAGATTCCTGTTTCCCATTGGGAAGCATCAATGATTTCAGCATATTTAATTCCCTTTTTAACTGAGAAATGCTTCACCCATACACGTTGTCCTAACATGTCAATAATTTCCAACACAGTTTCTGATTCCTGGTTAGCTAAGAAACTTATGGTGGTGTGGTTCTTAAACGGATTTGGATATTGCTGTACCAGCACCATGCTTTTGTCTTCTGACCCACGAGAATTATTTACGGCACTTATATCCGATACGTCAAACCAGGCTTCACTTAAAGCACTCCAGGTTGTGCCGTCAAAGGCTCTTGCTTTAATTTTAACCGCTTCATTGATCAATACATAATCTGTCTCATTTGAAGATTTACTTCTGGTACCGGTAAGTTCAGGTTCTATTAAAAAATCTGAACTGTTTGCTGAAACATTTAAACCGTGAATCGACAAAACATTTGAACCTTTTTTAAGCAGGCCCAACACATCCGGATGCGTCATGGTCATGGTCGTAAAAACCACTGCTGAACCATCGCTGTACGAGCTTGTGGCCTGAGAGTTCCAACTTAGGTTTGCAGGCGCATTCACAGAAGCAATCACTTCACCATTTAAGTAAGCCACAAAGCCATCGTCACACCTCATTTTTAATTCCAGTGACTCAAAGCCTGTGGGATCATCCAACTCAAATGGATACCGCAAATAAACACTGGTTTGCCGGGTATACAACTGATCCTTCACCGAAAGATCAATATGTGATACATAAGTGGATTCCGTATCATAACCGACACCCGCACCATTCGAATTTTTTAACCAGTTTTCAGAGTCATCATAATTGATACTTGTCCAGCTTGTACCTAACGTTGAATTCGATGGCACGAGGGCGGACACATCTGACTTCTCTCCAACAAGTTCCAGATATTCCTTCCCTGTTACAGAATAGGGATAGGCAAACTCAGAGACAAACCCTTCCGACAGGCGAGGATCGCTTCCATCTGTGGTATAGTAAATGGCATTGGTGTTCGTGCTCATGGTTAATTGATAGTCTATGGGTACGATGCCTCCATGCTGACTAAAAACAGGAGCCTCAATGGAGGGGTAAAATCCGGCTGACTTAAACTGATTTATCACCGTGGAACTACGGTAAGGAAGAACGCTGTTGATATAACTGTTCTTCGCTGATTCCCAATTGGATGGTGTTCGGTAGCCCCATCTTGCACATTCTGCAACAATTGAGTTTTGTACCTCCGTGCATCGTTCGTTCAGCAAACTCGTTAGTCTGTTGGGTGTTAATACGCCATCGTTAAAAAGGAGCTTATGAATTTGATCTGCCAACAACGTTATGTAATCCGGATGCGCTTCTTTCAATAACATGCTGAAAACACTTCCGGGTCCATCAGCCAGACTTCGACCCGGCTGATCCATTTTGGTCCGGTCACCGGCGCTTCGGGTAAAACCATCTGCATCGTTAAAATAAAATTTAAACCCATTTCCGGGGTAGATGGAACCAACAGTCCTGTATTCATTTTCACAATTCCCATACATAAAGGTCAGCATAAAATTAATGTACTGTGGCACATCCAGGTAATCCTTCACAGCCATGTAGTCTTCACGGAGTAATTTCACGTTTTCCCATGCAGAGCCATCGCCGGCATAAGGTATTTCTATGGGGCTCCATCCGCCCAGGTTCAGATTGCCGTTAATGGCTTCGAAATCCTCCTTCTCTGCATCAAAATATTCCGCAAACATGGCGTCATTCCACCGTTCGCGCAAGTGATATTGTCCCCAATAAACCCCATTGATGTACACATTCACAAATCGGCCATGTGGGTTTAAATGACCCGATTCAAGTAAAATATCATCAACAAACCGGTTCGACATATAAAACCCGCGCATTTTCATATCGTGCCCACCAGCACGTAATTCTATCTGATCAAATTGTTCCACTGCAGGCACCGAATGCTCGAAACCTTCAAAAAGCGGGTGTCTTAGTTTTGTATCTCCGTAAACCCCTCTGAAATACAATCTAAAATTCTTTTTATCAAAATCTGTGTAGGATCCGCCATAGTTCTGAATGCCAGCGTTAAGCTGCAAATCTTCATTTTTAACCGGATCGATCCACTCCATGGAAGTGGCAATCTCAGTGGTTGTATTTACTGCATCATTCATTACCAGTGAGATCGTTGGCAACTCGGCCAGCCCCGCCTGAATCTGTGATTTATAAGCAGGCACACCTGTAATTGCTTTGTCCATCACACTTGAATTGACCACATCATCTACAAATACATAAGTATGGGTTTTAATTTTCCCAGGGATCAACCCTGTTTTAAAAGCACGTGCCCTGATGATCTGTGTTGTTGATAATTTCAAAGGTCCGGAATAAACCTTCCCTGATGCATCTGTGGGGACGCTACCGTCGGTTGTGTAGCGAATAACTGCACCAGGCGTTGCGCATTCAATGGCCACATCAACAGGGGCATTATAAATACCTCGCTGGGGTGTAACTTGAATTTCCTCTACGATCCCTTCCTCACAAATGAAGTTATCCCTTCCGGGTGTAGGCTTGCCAAAATACCCATCCTTGCCCAAAGCATCAATTCCATAGCTAATATTTTCGTACTGTGGGGAATATGAAAAGGCAGTTGAAAGATCAACAGGATAATGTTGCAAAATTGTAAAACCATCTTTTGCAACCAAAGCAAGAAACTCACCTTCAGATTTTAAACTAAAATTCGTGTGCAATGGTGAATCAAGACTTGTTCTATCCTTCGTAGAAGCAAATACAACAGCATACTCCCTTGGGGCAAGTACCCTGTTGGGAATTTTCCATTTGTATCGTTCTCTTGCATCATCAGTCAGATAATAATCTTTTATATTTATACTGAAATTATTGGGGTTGTAAATCTCTATCCAATCCGGGTTATCTCCATCTTCATCTACCAGTGTTGCCAGATTGGATGCCATAAACTCGGTGATGACAGGATCTAAAGTCACACTGTCGACGGCAATGGTAATTTCTTTAGAGACAGTCCCATAGTTGTTACTCGCAGTAAGTGTATAGGTTGTTGTTGTGGATGGTGATAGATTCAACGATCCGGAAGCGTCTGACAAATCCCCGATTTCCGGGCTCATGCTTATGCTTGTATATGCGCTTGCCTGCCATGAAATAAGCGCGGAAGCAGGCAGATCACTCGTTCCTTTTTGGGTGATATTGCATGCATCCGCAATGAAATAATCAATGACAGGCAAAACTGCCTCATATACTTCAAGCTCTGCTATTGAAGGCGCAATCACATCTGCATCGAGGTTGGTTATGCGAATGTATCTCCCTTTAAATTCACCTGCCGGATCGGATTCTGAAAGAATAATGTCGTGACCTGTTGTTCCATGTTGTAAAATTTCAGCCGACCAAACCAAATCCCCCCGTGTCCCAAAAAATTCAGTAAATATCTCTAGGCGATAATCATAGGTCATGTCACCATACAGGATAATTTTATCAAAATTATATACATTCTCCAGATCCAGTTCGTAATAAAACCCGATAGTGCTACCGCTGACTGCCGGATAAGATGACGTTGCATAGTTGCCATCCGTGATGTAAACGGGTGGTTTCCCCTGTGTCAACCCAGACGCTCCGGCTCGTTTTCCCAATGCTATATTTCCCTGCGAACTCA
The DNA here is from genome assembly GCA_041584055.1 of Bacteroidales bacterium. Lineage (GTDB taxonomy): Bacteria > Bacteroidota > Bacteroidia > Bacteroidales > UBA5342 > JBFHER01. Next base: position 9,836 of record JBFHER010000068.1, on the reverse strand, counting down.
GATACTGATTAAATGCAAGACTAAGCACTAACAGAGAAACGACCAAACGTAAAGATTTCTTCATATGGAAACAAATTGGACTGAAATTGAGAGATTTACACGAGTCCGAAAATATCATTTTGAATTCAATTATGCAAGCGTTAAAAAGCGCGACATAGAGAATAACTCAAGATGCAAAGCAAACAAAACAAGCTTCAGATGTTGTACATCAGAAAATGCTTGAACATTTTTCCTTAAGCGACATAAAATCATCCTCTGAAGATTCGATGATGAACGAATTTATTCGTTTCTATAAAAACATTTGTATTTTTGCCCAAAATATTTTCAAATGGATACCACAGAGATCTTAATAAGAATCAGAAAAATTGTTCGTTCAATAGATATTGAGTCAAAGAAAATTCATAAGGAATATGGGGTTAGTATCCCACAGGTACTCTGTCTGAATTATTTACAAAGAACTCCTACGTATCAGGCTACACAAGCGGAACTAAAGAAATTCCTGAACCTCAATTCCAGCACCGTTAGTGGCATCATTAATCGATTGGAGAAAAAGGGTCTCTTGGCCCGATTGCCTAAGTCAGGAGACAAAAGGGTGGTGAACATTGCACTCACATCAACCGGGGATAAGTTGCTAAGCACCATCCCATCTCTCCTGCACGAACAATTATCAGAGAAACTACAGAAATTGGATCAAAAGGAACTGGACAAAGTTGAGGAAAGTTTAGAAACACTTGTGCGACTATTAGACATCGAACATGTGGAAGCATCTCCCCTCATTACGGCAGGTGTTGATTTAGATGCTATTAACAATGAAAAATCCAATCCGTAATAGCTAAACAGCACACGCAAATTAATTATTAATTCTATTTTTTTTCATAATCATACCCATATTCCTATATCCTTTTTGTAATTTTGTTCGCACAGAAACTATTTTGCGCCATATGCACTGTTGGCATTGAATTAGTACATGCAGTTATTATAAATAACTACCACATTTCTGAAAGGCAGAATAAAACGACTGCCACTATTTATCCCAATCCCAACAAAGCATAGAAAGTAGTTTTTAAGAGGAAACGCCGAGAATAAAAGAAAGGAAAAGTAATATGATTTACAACAACTTACAAAAAGAGATTGCAGAGAAGATTGTCAATGAACCAAATCTGTCGAATTGGAGAGATTGGAAATGGCAGGTAAAACATTCGATACGGTCACTTGAAAAATTTGAATATTTAACAGGCATTAAGTTTGAAGAGAAGGAAAGAGAAGGATTGATGCGAACGTTTGAAAAATTTCCGCTATCCATAACGCCATATTATTTATCTGTTATTGATAAGTCAAACTACAAAAACGATCCTGTTTTCAAACAGGCCTTTGGTGGCATCGAGGAACTAATTACCCTTAAATCCGAGCTTGCTGACCCTCTTTCCGAAGAGAAAGACAGTCCGGTTGAAGGCATCACTCATCGTTACCCCGACCGGGTACTTTTTCATGTCAGCAATATTTGTTCTATGTATTGCAGGTTTTGTACAAGAAAACGCAAGGTTGGTGATATTGATTATGTGCCGTCAAAGGAGCAATTATCCAAAGGCATCGAATACATTAAAAACACACCTCAGGTGAGGGATGTATTGCTTTCAGGAGGTGACCCATTCATGTTACCAGACAGCACAATCGACTGGTTATTATCAGAAATAAGCCAGATCCCACATGTGGAAATAATTCGGATTGGAACAAGAATGCCTGTGGTGCTTCCTTACAGGATTACGGATAATCTGATCTCCATCTTAAAGAAATATCATCCGCTCTGGATCAACACCCATTTTAATCATCCAAATGAAATAACCAGTTCTGCCAAAGAATGTTTGGCTAAATTGGCAGATGCCGGTTTTCCTCTGGGAAATCAGTCGGTGCTTCTTGCGGATGTGAACGACTGTCCGAGAATAATGAAATCCTTGCTGCACAAACTGGTTCAAAACAGGGTTCGACCTTATTATTTATACCAGTGTGACTTATCAGAAGGATTATCACACTTCAGAACGCCTATCGGAAAAGGGATTGAAATCATGGAAAGCCTTGTTGGACATACCAGCGGATTTGCACGGCCTTCATACGTTATTGATGCTCCCGGGGGAGGCGGAAAGATTCCTGTGATGCCAAATTACATCATATCCTGGTCAACAAACAAAGTGGTCCTTCGCAACTATGAGGGCGTTATTACAACCTACCAGGAACCGGATAGCTATGAAGCCAAAAGGTGCGACAGAAACTGCAAAGAATGTGATCTAGACTTAAATATAAGTGAGATTGATGAAGCCGAAGCCATTGGTATAGAAATGCTTTTATCCGATTCAAGCGATACAATATCACTGGTACCGGAAGACAATGACAGGTTACAAAGAAGGGATGACAATGATTGATACGGTTGAAAAAATAGGAAATGGCTCAACAATTCAGCACGGAAAACACAATGACCGAATCTATTTAATGAAGCTGGATGAGCAGGATGTTGATTTAATTCTTGATGAGTTACCAGAGCTTGCCAAAGCAAACAGCTACTCAAAAGTGTTTTGTAAGATCCCCAAAAAAGCAGCACCCCTGTTTTTTGCGAATGGGTATGCGCTTGAAGGTTACATTCCAAAATTTTACAAGGGCAGGGATGATGTGTTTTTCGTATCCAAATTTCTGAGCTCAGCCAGACGCGTAAATACAGAGCCTGATCAACTTTCGAAAATCGCACAACTCTTAGCAAAAAAACACACATTAAAACCACGATCATCCGCTTATCGGATAAGAAAGTTAAACAAAACAGATGTTGATCAAATCATCCAAATCTACCATAAGGTTTTTGAGAGCTATCCCTTTCCGATACACGACCCGGACTACATCTTAAAAACAATGGCAGAAAACATACACTACTTTGGGGCAGAGAAAGATGGAAAGTTGGTTGCGCTTGCTTCCTCTGAAATGGATAAAGCAGGGAAAAATGCAGAAATGACCGATTTTGCCACCATCAAGAACCATGGAGGAAACAATCTGGCCAGTTTACTTTTAAGTGAAATGGAAGCAGAAATGAGAAAAGAAGGAATGAAGACGCTGTACACTATTGCCAGAGTCAATTCAATCCCAATGAACCTCACCTTTTTGCGCTCCGGCTATGAGTATTCCGGAACACTCATCAACAACACCAATATCTCCGGTAAGATTGAAAGCATGAATATTTATTACAAACACATTTAACATGGCTGTAAACATTTGTCAATATACACACACCTGCCCGATTTATCAGGGCACTAAAGAAATTAAAGTATCAAGCTTAAGCATCTATAAAAATGTTTTTTGCCATCGGGGAATCAAAGGTTGGAATAATTGCGAGCAATATTTAATTTTTAGCAAAGAAACAAAAGAAATCAAAACTAAGAATGGAGAGTAAGCGGAAGGTAAATATTAATTCAGTTGGTTATGAAGAAAAGGAGATATTGTTGTTTTTGGAAAAAAATGGGAAATGCCTCTATGGAAATATATTTAAAGGCCTAAAACTCTCCCAGATGAAGGGTGCAGAAGCAATGCTTTCCCTGATTAGCAAAAAGTACGTTACAAATGTGGGCAAATCTTCATTTTACGAACTTAATGTTGAGTTGGTAAAATGAACTGGATTGACATCATCATTTTCTGCATCTACCTGCTAGCCATGCTTGGCGTAGGCTTGTATTTTATGCGAAAAAACACCTCAACAGATGACTACTATGTTGGGGGACGAAAGCTTAACAGCCTGCACATTGGTTTATCAGTCGTTGCGACCGATGTGGGTGGCGGCTTCTCTATCGGCCTGGGTGGTCTTGGTTTTGCAATGGGGCTTTCGGGAAGCTGGTTGCTTTTCACCGGATTGATTGGCGCCTGGCTTAGTGGCGTACTTCTTATTCCAAAGGTATCAGATTTAGCCCGAAAAAAGGGTTTTCTTTCCTTTCCTCAATTTCTAGGGTTTATTTTTGACAAACGGGTTGCCTTAATGGCCGGCATAATCTCAGCCATTGGTTACATCGGTTTCACAAGCTCTCAGCTACTTGCCGGTGCCAAATTAGCTTCATCCACCTTTCCTTCAGTTAGTCTGCATCAGGCATTGCTTATTATGGGCGTAATTGCGGTGGCATACACTGTTGTTGGCGGACTTAAAGCGGTGATTTACACCGACACAGTGCAGTGGATCGTATTGATGGTTGGTTTGTTATTCATAGGCCTCCCTTTTGCCTACGTTAAAATCGGAGGGATTGCGGCCATCAAATCAACCCTTGCACCATCATTCCTTAGCCTCACAGCAATCTCTTGGCAAATGCTTGTAAACTGGATGTTTACAATTATTCCAATCTGGTTTATTGGCATGACATTGTATCAAAGAATATATGCGGCAAAAGACACTAAAACGGCACAGAAAGGCTGGTTTATTGCGGGCTTATTTGAATATCCGCTCATGGCATTTGTTGGCGTTGTGCTCGGCATGTTTGCCAGAGTTGCTTTGGAAAAAGGTATTTTAACCGGCTATACCATTGCAAATCTCGATGCTGAGATGGGCTTGCCGGTCTTACTCAGAACAATTCTTCCTGCAGGCTTCCTTGGCATAGTACTATCGGCTTATTTCTCCGCAATCATGTCAACGGCAGACAGTTGCCTGATGGCAGCATCCGGAAACATACTAACCGACATCCTTAAAAAACACAAATCAAAAAACGGCCTCAGATATTCACAGCTGCTTACAATGGCAATTGGTGTGTTGGCCTTGATGATTGCTTTAAAAATGACCAGTGTCCTTGAATTAATGTTACATTCCTATTCATTCATGGTTTCGGGGATGATCATCCCTGTACTGGCGGCTTTATTTTTAAAGAAACCGAATTCTACAGCGGCTTTTACATCCATGATCGTTGGAGGAACCACTACCTTAAGCTTAATTATTTCGGACATTAACTTGCCCCTGAAACTGGATGCAAATATATTTGGAATTGCCGCAGCACTTGTCAGCTACGTGATCGTTCATTTCTTGCTCAGATCCAAACAGTAGTCCGCTTCGCTATCTGACAGCAAGGCCTATTTTTATTTATAGGGATTCCAGCGAAGCCACACGAACATTTCGGCATTCCACCTTCATAACCGTCCTGTCGTGAATCTGAAATCCTATCAGTCCCTTGCTGGATGCATTGGAATCATGATCAATGTAATCTAAAATTTTAAATCCATTCATCCAATATTCAAGCCGGTTGCCCCTGGCACGGATGGTGATGCGATTCCAGTCCTCAGTCTTACAGACCTGTTGAATGATCGTCTGATCAGCAAAAACACGCAAAGATGGGCGTGCGTACCAATCCCCAAGCGATCCCCACATGCTCTTTTTATTTGGTGCGACATATGCAGCATCGAATTCGTAACCCGAAGCTGCTTCAAACGACTTGTATCCCTCAAAGGGAAATGGTTTTACCCGAAAATAAATCCCCGTATTACGGCGATTGTCCCCTGTAAGCCTCAGCTCACAAGTAAACACAAAGTCGCTGAATGCTTGTTTTGTATACAGCCACTCCGGAAATTCGAGCTTCTCCTCCCCGGTATCCCCAACAATGCTTCCTTCCTTAATGGTCCAGTGAGCGGATGGTACGGTCCAGGCATCCAGCGTACCTTCTTTCAGTAAATCAATCACGCCATCACCCTTAACTCCAGGTTCGGTGGCTTCATTGCTTTCCTGAGAAGAGAGCGCAGTGGGCGCAATTAATACACAGAAAATAAACACGAAATAACTTAATTTAAGTCCCATATTTTTTCCCTTTAGATATGAATCTCTGTTCTCCCACCACTTTACACCTTGCAAACAAACGTATTCATTCACATATGATTTATTTTCCAATAAAGATAATAAGCTTCAAGGAACTATCAGCAACCAGTATAAAAAAGATTGATCGACATTAAAAGGGCTTTATTTTACCGCGGAAATTTCCATTCCTTTAATGATTTCTGTCAATTCAGATGGTTCTGCCCGATTCCTGTAGTCAGCATCAAGAAATGCATAGATTATTTTTCCTTCCTGATTGATGATGTAGGTTGCCGCCAAAGGAAGCTCATTGGAATTGTCGCCATTGAATTCCGCAAGGTTAAACTTTTTATTATAAATTTCAGCAACCTCAGGCGTTAATTCAAATACAACCCCATACTCTTTTGCAACCTTATTCCCAAGATCGCTAAGCACCTCAAACTCTAAATTATGTTTTTCAGTTGTAGAGATTGAGTTATCCGGTGTTTCAGGACTAAGCGCAATCAGGTTTGCACCATTGGCATTAAAATTTGGCAATTCATTTTGCAATTGACGAAGTGTTAAATTACAATAAGGGCACCAACCACCCCTGTACCAGGTTAAAATCACCGGCCCTTTTTTAAGATATTGAGCCAACTCAACTGTTTTGCCAAGTGCGTTCTTCAATTCAAAATTTGGCGCTACTTCACCTACTTGTTTTGCCTGTGAGAGGATGCTGCTATTTTTAATAGCATCAATACCTTCTTTATAAATTGTTTTGGTTTTCTCATCCGCATTCATTTCAAAATTTTGCTTCTTTTCATCTAGCAATGATTTTAAAATTGCGCTTCCCTTAGATTCTACTTCCTGAATACCCTCCATTTTCTGATCTGTTTTTATTTTATTGTCTTTTTGCTGATCGGTGTTTTTACACGAAAGAAAAAACATGACCAGAATACTTAAAATGTAATAACTTTTGATTTTCATTTCTCTTCTTTTATTTTACACTATGATTAATTGCCTTCTCAAGAACTAACAACAAAAAAAAGCGTTATTAGTTTTTAAAATCCCCTTGTAACTTATGACCAGAAGATTTCATAGCAATGTCTTTTATCCGTACAGATTCATAGAAAAAACAGGCTGAAATCTTGCAAAAGCCATTAAGTGCACCAGCGGTAAAGGAAGATGATGCACCAAAGGGAAACAAATAATTTAACCAAATTAAGCCTTTAAAAAGCTTTATTATTAACCTACTTCCCATATAAAAAAGGTATTTTTGTAAACAGCACAAGCAGTTGAAAACTGTATGCATTAAGTTTAATTTCACTCAGCAAATTCTATTTATGGCTATTATTGTTGCAATCAAACACAACACCTCGTATCAATATGATCGCCTGGTGAATATGGGCCCTCATGTAATTCGACTTAAACCGGCACCTCACAGTCGCACCAAAATCCATTCATATTCTTTAAATATTGAACCAAAGGAGCATTTCATCAATTGGCAACAGGATTCCTTTGGTAATTATCTGGCCCGCGTTGTGATGCATGAAAAAGTGAAGTCGTTCAGTGTAGCCGTGGAAGTACTTGCAGAGATGACGGTGATTAACCCCTTCGATTTTTTCGTTGAAGAGTATGCTGAAAAGTTCCCTTTTGAATACGAAACGCAGGATTCGAAAGAGCTAAGGCCCTATTTTGAGATTGTTGAGAATGGACCTTTACTCAACGACTGGATCAAAAAAGTTTCTGTTCACAAGGGTATCAACATTGTTGATTTCCTGGTGGCCATAAATCAAGAAGTAAACCGTAAAATACAATACACTGTTCGGATGGAACCAGGGGTGTATACATGCGAGGAATCTTTGGAAAAAATGTTGGGTTCTTGTCGGGATTCTGCCTGGCTGCTTGTGCAAACCATGCGTCATCTGGGTTTGGCAGCACGATTTGTATCTGGCTATCTGGTACAGTTAAAGGCTGATCAAAAGTCAATTGACGGACCATCCGGGACAGACAAAGACTTTACCGATTTACATGCCTGGTGCGAAGTTTACATCCCGGGCGCCGGCTGGATAGGACTTGATCCAACCTCTGGTTTGTTGGCCGGGGAAGGTCATATACCACTTTGTTGCACCCCATCACCCTCAAGTGCAGCCCCCATTACCGGAGCTGTAGATAAGTGTGAAGTGGAATTCTTCCACAGCAACGAGGTTGTGAGGATTCACGAAGATCCTCGTGTCACCAAGCCATACAGCGACGAACAATGGGCGCGCATAATGGCCCTGGGCGATCAGGTGGATCTTGATCTGGAGAAAGGTGATGTTCGGCTCACCATGGGTGGCGAACCAACATTTGTCTCTATTGACGACATGGAATCTGAACAATGGAACACAGCTGCTGATGGACTGGAGAAGCAAAAACTATCCCTGACATTGATTCAAAAACTGAGCACTCATTTTGGAAAAGGAGGCTTACTGCATCATGGACAGGGGAAATGGTACCCCGGCGAACCCACACCACGCTGGCAAATGGCACTTTACTGGCGAAAAGATGGTAAACCCATTTGGAAAAAACAGGAATGGCTTGCAGATTACACAAAAGACTTAAACTACAGCCATGCTGATGCACAAAAGTTTATGACCCATCTGAGCACAAAGCTTGGTGTAAATAAAGACTGCATCATGCCTGCTTACGAAGATGCCTTTTATTATCTGTGGACCGAGCGCAAATTGCCATCAAACATCGATCCTTTCAACATTGATCTATCAGATACCCTCGAACGAAAAACACTGATGGAACAGCTTGATCGCGGACTGGATAATCCTGCCGGCTATGTGCTTCCATTGCAGTGGGCGTATCAAAAAAACAATTGGATTAGTTTTCCCTGGGAATTCAAAGGGGGTAAAATGATGTTGATTCCGGGCAATTCTCAAATGGGTTACCGCCTGCCTTTGGATTCTCTGCCTTTTGTCCCTGAATCGAAACGTCCCCGCCCTGCAGAACGCAGCTTGTTTGACGACAAGATTGAATTGGGTGACTTTCACGATAATGTAGAGGAGCGCTTAAAACAGGATTCTGATTTTTCCATCCCCGAAGCACTTATGACTCCCAGGACATATGAGAGTAAAGAGGAAGATGATGATAAAACCAGCAAAGCCAAAAATATGCCTTTTCGTGAGAAAAAGGACAAAAAAAGCGACTACAAACCATTATACGAAGCATTTACGATAAAAACAGCGTTGGTTTCTGAAATTCGCCAGGGCAAGATTCATCTATTTTTACCTCCCGTTGAAATGCTGGAGCATTATCTCGATCTTTTAGCTGCCATAGAGTTAACAGCTGAGGAGCTAAAGATTCCAGTTATCATTGAAGGCTATGCACCTCCAAAGGACAATCGACTGGAGAAATTAATGGTTACACCGGACCCCGGTGTCATCGAAGTCAACATCCACCCTGCCAAATCGTGGCAGGAAGTGGTGAACAACTACAATGTGCTGTTTGAGTCCGCACTGGCATGTCGTCTGGGGTCCGAAAAATTCATGCTCGATGGCAAGCATACCGGAACAGGTGGCGGCAATCATATTACACTTGGCGGCGTAAGTCCCGCCGATTCTCCACTGTTGCGCCGGCCTGACTTATTACGCAGCATGTTGGCTTTCTGGCAACACCATCCCGGACTGTCCTATTTATTTTCAACTGCTTTTGTTGGACCCACCAGTCAGGCGCCAAGGGTCGACGAAGGCAGACCAGAGATGCTCTATGAATTAGAGATTGCCTTTTCGCAGATCCCTGATCCGGGTAAGGGAGAAGTCCCATTTTGGTTGGTGGACCGCCTGTTTCGCAACCTGCTGATAGACCTTACAGGGAACACACACCGGGCCGAATTTTGCATCGACAAGTTATATTCGCCCGATTCATCTTCCGGCAGACTGGGAATCCTAGAGCTAAGAGGTTTCGACATGCCCCCAAACAAACAAATGTGTCTTGTTCAATTACTTTTAATACGAACCCTGGTTGCCTGGTTCTGGGAAAAACCATACAATGGAAAACTGGTTCGCTGGGGCACCGA
>JBFHER010000067.1:0-15826 GCA_041584055.1 Bacteroidales bacterium | reverse complement strand
TCCTGATATCTGATGAACTGCTCATATAAGTCATAGTTTCCACCCAAACGAAACCTCATCCATCCTGCAGATACAGACGATTGTAAGTCTTCCATCAACAATTCGAACAGTTCCTTTTCCTTAGGCAATTCCTTTACTCTGTAATTTTCTAATCCTGCCATTTCAGCTGCCAGATCAATGGCATCCTGCAGACCTCCCAGCTTATCTACCAGGCCTTTCTCCTTTGCATCTTCACCTGTCCAAACACGCCCCTGAGCAACCTCATCGATCTTCTCTCGCGTCGTATGACGTCCTTCGGCACAGCGATCAAGAAATGTGGTATAACCCCTTTCAACATAACGCTGCAACATAAGGTGTTCATCTCCTGTCATTTCACGCATTACATTTGGCATGTCAGAATAGGCATGTGTTTTCACACGATCCAGAGAAATACCAAGCTTGTTTGTTAAGCCTTCAAAATCCGGAAACATTCCAAAGATCCCAATCGAACCAGTAATGGTAGTTGGTTGAGCAATGATTGTATGCGCTGCACAGGAAATATAATATCCCCCTGAAGCCGCCACATTTCCCATGGATGCGATGAACGGTTTTTCTTCTCTTGCCAGTACCACCTCACGCCAGACCTGCTCAGAACCAAAGGCTGAACCACCGGGAGAGTTAACACGCAGGACAATTGCTTTTATATTATCATCATTTCGTGCTGTGCGAATGGTTTCAGCCAGCTTTCTTGATTTTATCCCTTTATTGGAACCATCATCAATTCCTCCTTCCGCATAAATCACAGCAATTTTATCTCTTGTAAACTCTTTTTTCTCAGACTTCGGCTCCGGGGCTTTGTAATATTTTTGCACAGAGATCATGTTTTCCTTGGCATCCGCTTCTCTACCGGATAAGACATTGAGTTTTGCCATTACTTCATCATCGTAAACAAGGGCGTCGATCAGGCCACTTTTTACAAGAAAGCTGTTGTCAGCAAAGGTCATCCCGTCGCTTGCATATTTTTCTATTAACTGAGGATTTACACCCCGGCTCTCTGCAACAACATCCCTGTAATGCTTCCAAAGTCCGGTGATCAGTACCTCTGTCTGCTCCCGGCTTTTAGGGCTCATTTCTTCGAGGGTAAAAGGTTCAATGGCCGATTTATAGGTTCCAACCTTTACAATGTTGGCTTTAACACCCAACTTATCCATTGCTTTTTTAAAGAAAGTATATTCACCGGCCAGACCTCTGATTTCGACCATCCCCAAAGGATTCAATAACATGGTGTCAGCCACTGACGACACATAATATCCGCCCTGCGTATAGTTACTTCCATAAGCAATCAGAAACTTACCAGATGCTTTGTACTTTTCAAGTGCTTCTCTAATTTCTTTCAGCGTAGACATTCCAGTACTGAACATTCCAGGGTTAAGAAGAATCCCTGAAATATTATCATCTGTTGCGGCCTTGTTAATGCATGCAACAATCTGGTTAAGCCCCATTTCACGTATCACATCATCCTGACCAAAAAACGACAGATCTTCAAATGGACTTGGCTGTTTTTTATCCACAATGGTTCCCTGCAACTTAAGGTGAAGCACCGTATTTTCTTTTACGACCACCTCCTGCTCGCCCATTGAGGCCATGCCGGCAATCAGTGCAAACATTAAAATAAATGAAATGAATGAAAACAGGATCAGGCCTGTTATCGTTGCTAATAGATACTTAAAAAAATCTTTCATATGTTTGTTTTTAGAATCTAGATATCAGAAGCAGGCGTCAAGCCTTTTTGAAGGCATCAAAACAAATACCTCAGGCCAAACCACAAAATCAGTCAACTTTTATCACGATTGCTTTTAAATTTATAGAAAGCAAAAATACATTTTTTTACCAAACCTACTCTTATAAAACGCCAACAATCGCTTAGAATCGGTGGATGTTCGGCCAATGGCGCATTGGGTTCCCATCACAAAAAGAATATTCAATATCTGATAACATTCATGATTCTAATTAGCTCTTTTTTTGTATTTTCGCAGTTCAACACAAAACTAATCGGATGGGCAAACAAGATATTGACTGGAAACATTTAGGATTCGGATTCATGGATACGGATTACAACGTGCGCGCCTATTACAAGGATGGCAAATGGGGTGATTTAGAGGTATCTGATTCGAATCAGATTCAGCTGCATATGGCTGCAACCTGCCTGCACTACGGGCAGGAAGCTTTCGAAGGATTAAAAGCATTTAAAGGAAAAGACGGCAAGATTCGCATCTTCAGAATGGAAGAAAATGCCAAACGAATGCAACAAGCTGCCAAAGGCATTTTAATGCAAGCCTACCCTATCGATCGCTTCATGGATGCGGTGCGTAAAGTTGTAAAACTGAACGAAAAATACGTTCCTCCTTACGAGTCAGGAGCGGTTTTGTACATTCGCCCCTTGCTCATTGGTACGGGTCCACAAGTCGGCGTCCGGCCGGCCGGCGAATATCTGTTCATGATATTTGTAACCCCTGTTGGGCCTTATTTTAAGGAAGGTTTTAAACCGACCCCCATGGTCATTATTCGCGAATTTGACCGTGCTGCTCCACAGGGAACCGGCAATATTAAAGTTGGCGGAAATTATGCAGCCAGCCTTCATTCCGGTGAGATCGCTCATTCAAAAGGATACAGTGCGGTTCTTTACCTTGATTCGAAAGAGAAGAAATACGTTGACGAATGCGGACCTGCCAACTTCTTTGGCATAAAAAACAACACATACATAACGCCAAAATCTGCTTCCATTTTACCTTCCATTACGAACAAGAGTTTGATGGTGCTGGCTAAGGATATGGGCCTTACTGTGGAACAACGTCAGGTTCCACTTGAAGAATTATCGACCTTCGAAGAGGCAGGTGCCTGCGGAACAGCTGCAGTGATTAGCCCGATTGAGCGCATTGATGACATGGATACCGGAAAGTGTTATACCTATTCAAAAGACGGACAGCCAGGTCAGACCTGTTTGAAACTTTACAAAAAGCTAAAAGGGATACAGTATGGCGATGAGCCGGATCCTTATGGTTGGGTTGAAGTGCTGGATTAAACGAATTCTCTATCATATAAAGGTCTCCAATGGAGGCCTTTTTTTATGTCCGGTTTGACTTGAGCTTACTTTTTTCTATGCGTTGAACTTTTGTGACGCCTTTAATTTTTAGAAGCTTCATGATCAGGTTGTTCACATCTTCCACATTATGAACGTACATGTGTATGATTCCTTCAAAAACCCCATCATGTGACTCAAAATGCACAGTCCTCATATTCACTGCTTTATCATGTGATATACTGGCCGAGATCAGGCTTAACATCCCTATTTTATCAATCCCGTTTATTTGAATGACAGACAAAAATGAATTTAATTTATGTGAAACCCAGGTGGCATCCAGTATTCTATCTCCAAAGTTAGACATTAACTTAATGGCTTCTTCGCATTGTCGTTTATGCAGGATCAGCCCTTTCGTTTCATCAAGGTATCCAATCACATCATCGCCCGGAATGGGGTTACAACAATCCGCTACCTCATATTTTGTTTCCGTATTGTCATCTGTAATGTGGAGGGATTTGTTTTTACCCAATTCTTCAATCCCCTTTTCCCTTCTTGATGCGCGACCAAACTGAAGTCTCCAGTATTTGACGATCTTATTTTCAGTCTTTTCCTTTAAAATTTCAGGCAACTTCAGGAGGGTCACATTTCCCTTCCCAATCTTAAACAGAAGTTCTTCTTTGTTTTGAATGTTAAAATACTTCAGCAACTTATTCAGGATGCGGGTGTTGATGGTAAGTTTAAATTTTTGAAGTGAATCATTCAGCGCCTTTTCCCCCTGCAGGATGGCTTTTTTTCGTTCATCCTTGAAGATGTTCCTGATTTTTGATTTGGCACGGGCAGTGGTTACAAAGTTAAGCCATTCTTCTTTGGGTGTTTGCTTTGAAGATGTCAATATTTCAACCTGATCACCACTCTTTAAAACGTGGCTCAGTGGGACAAGATTATGGTTCACTTTTGCGCCAATGCATTTATATCCTACGTCCGTATGGATTTCAAACGCAAAATCCAGCGCGGTCGCTTCCTGAGGAAGTATTTTCATATCTCCCTTTGGTGTAAACACCATGATCTCATGGGAAAACAAATTCAGTTTAAAATCATCCAAAAACTCGATGGCGTTTGCATCGGGAGATTCCAATAGTTCACGAATTGTCTTCAACCATTTCTCCAGTTCGGTTTCGTTATCCTGTTCTCCATTTTTATATTTCCAGTGCGCCGCATAACCCTTTTCAGCGATCTCATCCATGCGCTTGCTTCGCACCTGGATTTCGTACCATCTGCCTTCCGGACCCATCACCGTAAGATGCAAGGCTTCATATCCATTCGCTTTTGGCACACTCACCCAATCCCTTATTCTATCAGGCTTTGGACGGTACAAACTTGTAATTGCTGCATAAATATTCCAACATTGAACCTTCTCGTCGAGGTAGGTCTTTGGCGTAAAAACAATGCGTGTGGCCATCAAATCGAAAACCTCTTCAAAAGGGATGTTCTTCATCTGCATCTTCTTCCATATTGAATACACAGATTTCACGCGCATTTTTATTTCAAACTGAAAATCCAAAAACTTAAGCTTATCCACGATGGGCGCAGAAAAACGCTTGAAATGTTCTTTTCGTTGCGCTTTTGTATGTTTTATCTTTTCATTGATGTCGTTATATATGGCCGGGTGCTCATATTTGAATGCCAGATCTTCCAGCTCCGTTTTGATATTGTATAGGCCAAGTCTGTGAGCCAATGGCGCATATACAAACAAGGTCTCCCCTGCAATTTTGTATTGCTTATGAGGAGCCATTGACTCCAGGGTACGCATGTTATGAAGACGGTCGGCTGTTTTGATGAGGATTACCCGAATATCATCAGACATTGTGAGTAACAGCTTGCGAAAATTCTCAGCCTGGATTGAATCGGATTTAAAGGTTGTAGCACCTGATAGTTTTGTTAATCCATCTACGATGCTTGATACTTTGGGTCCAAAGAGCGCTTCTATTTCTTCCAGTGTATGTCCTGTATCCTCCACCACATCATGCAACAATGCAGCACTGATGGATGTGGCACCCAGACCTATTTCTTTGGCAACAATCCCTGCAACTTCAATTGGATGGAAAATATAAGGTTCACCTGATTTTCGACGCATGCCTGAATGCGCCTGATTGGCGAAACGAAAAGCTTTCTCAACCTGAGCGATGTTTCCGGTTATATTAGATTTCGCATAATAATCCCGTAGCTCCAAAAAAGCCTCCTCAATAGCAATTTTTTCCTCTTCCCTGAATTCGGCCATTTGCATTCAATTTGGACACAAAAATACGAATTAATACGGATTGCCTATGCCAGAGAGGTTAAAAAGATAGTCAATGCACCTGCAGGCTTCGCAAGCGGCCATAGATTTACCTGAAAATGTCAGATTCAGTCAGTACTAAAAAAGCGTACAAACCATACGAAATGCCTTTATTCATCAGCGCTAACTGAGGCTTACAGCTCGAGAAATGCTTGCTCAAGGTTGGGGTTTCCGGCAACAACCACGATCCAGTCCTTTGCATCAAGCCACTGATTTGCAAGCATCTGCAATCGTTCGGGGCTGATATCATGAATGGCTTTTACGTAGTCATCCACATGCTTCACATCCAGATCAAACATCCACAACATTAAATGCGATTCTGCACATGAAAACGGGCCGTCAAAACTTCTTGCCAATTCTCCAAGGAGATAATTTTTAACCATCTTGAGTTCTTCATCAGATATGCGTTTTTCTCGAAGGGTATCAAATTCCGAAAAAATTTCTTTGATGACTGGCAGGGTATATTCTGTTGCCATTTCACTTTGTATTGTAAAAACACTATGATACTTGTTTGCAAGCAAATTTGCGTTGATGCCGTAGGTATATCCCTTGTCTTCCCTTATATTTCGCATCAGCCTGCTTCCAAAATACCCTCCCAGAATGGTGATTAATATGCTTAATTCATGAAAGTCAGGATGGTTCTTAAGCACCGCTTTTCGTCCCAAACGCAATCCGCTCTGAATGGCATTCCCCTTAGGCACAAAAAAACGCTTCTTAGGTCCCAAATGCATCTCTTCAATTTCCACATGACCATCTTTCCCCTTTTTCCAGTTCTTGCCAAAGCTGTTTTCAATTAGAAACGTCAGTTCTTCATCCATTTTTCCCGTTAGGAAAATCGTACAATCAGACGCATTGAAAAAAGTCTTGTGAAACGCGATCAGATCCCCGCTTTTAATTTGATCAAAATCAGCCAGACACAGGTTGTTCGCATAGGGATGAGACACACCAAACATGGCTTTGTTAAATTCACGCACAGCAAGCGTCTTTACCTTTTCTGACTCGATGATAAACTCCTGTCGTTTATTGCTAATTGCGATCCTCAATTCATTCTCATCAAAAACAGGCTCCTTCACAATTGATTCCAACACAGGCAATAAATGTGGCAGATGCTTTTTCAGCGCAAACAAAGTCACGGAACAATGGTGATGACTATGCTGGCAATGTAGGTAAGCACCATAATAGTCTAACTTCTCCGCAATCTCGGCAGAAGTATAGGATTGGCTCCCTTCTTTTAAAAGCTGAGCTGTAAACATGGCTTCCAGCGGTTTCTTCTGTTGCCATATCCCGGCTTCAAAAACCAATTCCAATTTAACCACATCAATATGTTCTGCACTGATATGATGCAAAGGAATTCCGTTTTCCAACCGACGTAAAACGGGAATGTTGACATCCAGTTTTTCAGGAAGTCTTATTTCAGGAATCAAGGTCCGGTCAGGCATACTCAAATCCTCCATTTTTATCCCCTGATTTATAATGCAGTGTACTGCAGTTTGAATCCTTAAACAACATTTTACTCACCCTTTGAATATCCTCCATCGTTACTTTCGCGTAATGATCAACCTCTTTGTTAATCTCTTCCACTTCAGAGAATAATTCAAAATATGCAAGATTCATCGCAGTGTTCAAATAACTGATTTCACCAAAAAGCAGATTTGCCTCTACTTTATTCTTAACTTTCTCCAGTTCTGTTGGATGTACCAATTGAGAAACAATGCCATTTATTTCTGATGCAATTGCTTTTTCAGCACTTTCAAAATCTACGCCAGGACTTAATTTGCCGGTAATATGAAACAAACCGGGCGCCACGTCACCTGAGATATATGCGTCAATCTCAACAAAAAGCTGCTTTTCCTTCACAAGCCTTTGATACATCCTTGAAGAAGCACCATTGCACAAAAGATCTGAGATAAGATCCGTTGTATGATAATCCGGATGATGTCGATCAACCATGTGCCATGCTTTGTAAATTGCGTTCAAAGGCACATCCCTTACCACTTCAACGAAACGTTTTTCAGTTTGTATTGGCTCTTGTGGTATTGCCCTTTGATCCAATTCCCGTGCATTGATCGGACCAAACCATTTATTTGCGAGTCGTTTTGTTTCTTCCAGCGAAAGAGCACCTGAAACAACCAGGGCAGCATTGTTGGGAGCATAATGTCTGTAAAAAAAATCCTTTACCTCTTTTAATGAGGCATCGGCAATGTGTTCAATTTTTTTCCCAATGGTCGGCCATTGATAAGGGTGCACTTTATATGCAAGTGGTTTCAAAATAAGCGGCACATCTCCATAGGGTTGATTCAGATATCGTTGCTTGAATTCCTCGATCACCACCTGTCGCTGAACATCCAGACTTTTTTCGGAGAAATCAAGCCCCAGCATGCGATCCGACTCCAGCCAAAAACCAATTTCAGCATTCTGAACCGGCAATGTGAGGTAATAATTGGTCATGTCGTTGCTGGTCCAGGCGTTGTTTTCGCCACCCGCTTTTTGAACCGGTTCATCGTAGGATGGGATATTCACAGAACCGCCGAACATTAAATGCTCAAAGAGGTGGGCAAATCCTGTTCGGTTTGGATCTTCGTTGATTGCACCCACTTTATAAAGCACGTTGATAGCCACCATAGAAGTGGTTGGGTCAAAATGATGAACCACCCTCAAACCATTTGACAATACAAATCGGGTATAATCTATCATTATTTCTTTTTCCGGCTCGTCGCTGCCTTTTTCTTCACAGGTTTCTTTTTCTGCCCAGCTTCAATAAGCTTCATGCAATCCTCATACGTCAGCTTTTCGGGAATCTGCGATTTCAGAATCTTATAGTTCTTCTTTTTATAGGAGATATAAGGACCAAAGCGGCCATTTATTATCTGAAGATCCGCATCTTCCTCAAATGTCTTCAATAAATTCTGACGGTCTTTTTCACGTTTGGCTTCGATGAGCTCAATCGCCTTTTTCAGATCGATCTTTAACGGATCAATGTCCTTGCCAAGAGAAACAAAAACACCGTTGTGCCTTACATAAGGGCCAAAGCGACCGGCTCCAACAACAACTGTCTTCTCTTCGTAATCTCCCAGAGTACGAGGTAACTTGAAGAGATCGATGGCCTCTTCAAGCGTCAGGGTTCCCATTGTCTGATCTTTCTTCAGACTTGCAAACGTGGGTTTCTCTTCATCATCAACTGTTCCACACTGCACCATTGGACCAAAGCGACCTATTCTCACTGATATCTGACGACCAGAAACAGGATCAGCCCCGAGAATTCTTTCACCCACTTTTCGTTCTGAATTCTCTTTGCTGTTTTCAACAACTGGATGAAATTCATCGTAAAAGGCCTGAATGGATTTTGTCCATTCCTTTTCCCCGTCAGCAATCAAGTCAAAATCTTTTTCAACATCCGCTGTAAAGCCGTAGGTCATTATTTTTTCGAAATACTCCTGAAGGAAATCATTCACAACGATTCCAATATCCGTGGGAAAGAGTTTTCCTTTTTCAGCTCCTGTTATTTCAACCCTGGTTTGTTCAGTAATGGTGCCATTTAACAGGGCTATTTCCTGATATTTACGTTCAACACCTTCCCTTGCCTCTTTCACAACATAATCGCGATTCTGAATCGTTGAGATTGTTGGTGCGTAGGTAGATGGCCTGCCAATACCCAGTTCTTCCAGCTTGCGTACCAGGCTTGCCTCCGCATAGCGATATGGCCTTTGAGTAAAGCGTTCTGTGGCCACGATCTTAGAAAGATCCAATGTTTGGTTCACATGCATTGCAGGCAATAATCCTTCGGCATCTTCAGTGTTGTCATCATCATCATTCGACTCAATGTATAGCTTCAGAAAACCATCAAAGGTGATCACCTCTCCGGATGCCACAAAATATTCTTTTACCCCATCCACGCCAATTGTCACAGTGGTGCGTTCCAGCTTTGCCTCGCTCATTTGCGATGCCACTGTCCTTTTCCAGATCAATTCATACAAACGAACTTCCTGCGAACTTCCAGAGATGGTCGGCTGATTTATATAAGACGGGCGAATGGCTTCGTGCGCCTCCTGAGCCCCTTTCGATTTTGTTGTATAGCTTCTTACCTTTGAGTATTCTTTTCCGAAACTTGAAATGATTTCGCTTTTTGCTGTATTAATGGCCAGTGAAGATAAGTTCACCGAATCCGTACGCATGTAAGTAATCCTTCCCGATTCATACAAACGCTGAGCGACTGACATTGTCTGTGAAACTGAAAATCCCAACTTTCGACTCGCTTCCTGTTGCAGGGTCGATGTTGTAAAAGGCGGAGCAGGTGACTTGCTTGCCGGCTTCTTTTTTACATCGGAGATGGTATAGTTTGCATTTTTACATTTCTCCAGAAATGCTTTTACCTCCTCTTCCGTTTTAAACCGCTTGTTAAGTTCAGCCTTCACAAGTGTTGTGGAGTCGTTTGCCGGCACCTCAAACTCTGCAATAACACGAAATGCTGATTCGCTTACAAATGCTTCAATTTCGCGTTCGCGTTCAACGATCAGTTTTACGGCCACAGACTGAACACGCCCGGCAGAAAGGGACGGTTTTATTTTGCGCCAAAGGATGGGTGAAATTTCAAAACCAACAATCCGGTCTAAAATCCGTCGCGCCTGCTGTGCATTCACGAGATTTGTATCAATATCCCGGGGATTTTCAACAGCTTTCAAAATGGCTTCTTTGGTGATTTCGTGAAATACGATGCGTTTTGTATCCTTATCTTTTAGCTTTAATTCCTCGTACAAATGCCAGGCAATGGCTTCTCCTTCGCGGTCCTCATCAGAGGCGAGCCAAACCGTTTTGGCTTCTTTTGCAAGTTTCTTTAGTTCACTAACAATTTTTTTCTTATCCGATGGAACAGCGTACTGAGGGGCAAAATTATTTTCAATATCAATTCCAAAATCCTTTTTCTTCAGATCACGAATGTGTCCAAAACTGGATTTTACAATAAAATCTTTTCCTAAAAACTTCTCAATGGTTTTTGCTTTTGCCGGTGACTCGACTATGACTAAATTTTCCACCATACTATATCTTCCTGCCTTTAATTTTTTTTGCAAATTAAGTGAATAAGAATGTTATTTACCAAATTTGTTTTCTTTTATATATGTACTCTTCTCCTTTTTTCACCTCTAAAATCACAACTTTCCGTCCCATCCATCAAACAGTTTTATTGAGATTATGTTTGAAAAGAGATCTAAAATAGGGCTTTGAAATTTTAATGTCAAAGCTTGTTGGTTCCAGATTTCAGGGCAAATCGCAAATTCTGGCTGCAAAGATAGGAAAATTAATACATCCACAGGCATAGCTGTCTAATCTCATGAAAATATGAGAGTTAAAGTGTGGTACGCAAAACAGCTCCGCCCTCAGCTTTAGATTTTGAAGAATGTGTTCCTAAAAAACACCTGATCAGGTAGAAATGATAAATCGGGATCCTGCTGTCAGCAGGTCATACCCCGGATAATCCGGCCACCACCTCAAACAGGGCTTGCGTTCCTTTTTGTCCTTTCCCTGCGGCGATAAGCGACAAATAAAGTTGTTTTACCAACGCCAACCCGGGAAGAGACAAATGCATTGCCTCGGCTTCTTCCAGTGCAATGCCTAAATCTTTTACAAAATGATCCACCATGAAGCCCGGCTCAAAATCCCTGACCACAACCTTTGGCGCAAGCACATCCAGTGTCCAGCAGCCTGCAGCTCCTTTGCTTATAGATGAGAGCATTGTTTCGAGATCCAGCCCTGCTTTTGCCCCATAAACAAGGCTCTCGCATACACCAATCATGGTGCCTGCAATGGTGATTTGATTACACATCTTTGTGTGTTGACCAGAACCTGCTTTGCCCTGGTAAACCATGTTTTTCCCAAAGCATGCAAACAAAGGATTCAGATTTTCTGCAACAGTCTTTTCTCCGCCAATCATAATGGAGAGGGATCCATTTATGGCTCCCACCTCGCCACCAGAAACAGGTGCATCGATGGCGGTGGCCCCATGCTTCATCGCCTCTTCATAAATTCGCACAGCCAAACTGGGTTTCGTGGTTGTCATATCCACCAAAACGGTTCCTTTCCTGATGCTTGAAAAGATACCCGCATCGCCAAAATAAACATCCTCAACATCTTTTGGATAACCAATGATTGTCACAATTAGTTCTGAATTGGCCGCCACTTCAGCCGGTGATGCACACCATTTTGCACCCAAACCCACCAGGGCCTCGGCTTTGCTTTTTGTACGGTTATAAACATTGAGTTTATAGCCTGCTTTTACAAGGTGTTTTGCCATGGGTAAACCCATGAGTCCCGTGCCAATCCAGCCAATTTGTTTGTTTCTATGATTCATATTCACTTTATCTTCGAAAAACTGCCATCTAAGCTAACTGATTTTTATATATTTGATTCAAAAATACAATCCAATTGTGTATAAATTCAGGAATATCATGAAAAATATTTCCATCCATAGCATTCTTGTGATCCTCACTTTTAATCTTTTCACTTTGTCGGCACAAAACTTTTACAAACCGGGCTATGTGGTAAAGCACAACAACGACACACTTTATGGAAGAATTTACGATGGCGGATTGCTCATGAATACAAAAACATGTTACTTTAAATCTGACGCATTCGACGCTATTCAAAGCTTCAAGGCGGATGACATAAAGGCGTATATGATTGGTGATAACAAACGCTACGAGTCAGCAAAAAACGAAAAAGGAAAGTGGGTTTTCATGGAAGTTCTTCTGCAAGGAGAATTGAATCTTCATTATTTATGGAATGCAAAGGACATTGAGTTTTACATGCACAAAAAAGATCAAAGGCGGGTTCCCTTAATCAACATGCTAGTTCCAAAACCCATCCCCTTTGACCATCCCACAGCAACAGCACCCATTTATCATTCTTCTGGTGAAAATTACCGGAACTTCGAATTACGGCTTTACAGAGACAGTCTGTACCAACTCCTTGACAGCTGCAAGGCAATATTACCTGAATTGTATGATTTGGAATATCACAAAAAATACTTGATGCAGATATCCAAAAACTATTTATCAGAAACCTGCATGGATGCCAATTGCATCAGTTATGAAAAGGACCTGCGTAAAATCCGGGACCGCTTTGGTCTTTTTACGGGGATAACAGAAAAAGAATACACAATCATTATACCCGCAGAAGTTGATATTCATGGCAATATAATTTTACCCCAAATTGACATATTCACACCGGTTACAACACTCCCAATCGGTTTGTTTTGCAGTATTCCCCTGAGTGTATTCAGCGATCGCTTGTTCTTTCAACCAGAGTTCATTTATGCACGAACAAATTATTCGAGCACAGTCCTAACGGACAGAGGCTTACAGAATCTTTCGCTTAACAAACAAGCACTGAAGTTGCCTTTATTGCTAAAATATCAATTGTCCTTTTTTAAATTTAAGCCAAGCATCGCGGCAGGTTGGGAGCTGGGGTATATTTTAAATTTCGAAGTTCCCATCACCGATGGCTTGCAAAAAGAACGCTTCCTCGAACCTGTTCGGCGCATTGCCCAGGCAGAGATTGCCTACCCCATATCAACTAAAATGGATGTATTTGTTCGTGCTAAAATTTATGGAAAACAGAAAGAACCTGAGGAGCCAAAACTCCTGGAACGAGCGCCCAGAACAGACTTTTATTATGACAAAGCAAAAATAAAGGCGTCATTTCATGTGGGGATTACGTTCTAGCGCTAAATCAATCATTTAAAATCCTGCATTGCTTAATTATCAGCACCCTGTTTCCGTTTTCGTCTTCATCGATTTTAAACTCAATATCCAGCGTTTTGTTAATACCACGTGCAGCATAGTGATCGATGATCGCCATGCAATTTTGTGACAGGCGGTACAGTTCTTCATCCGTCATAACGCGTTGTCCATCGTGCCCCGGAACATTTGAATAATTGAGATAGTTAACCGGATTGGCTTCGGTGCCAGGAAAAATGTAATACAGGAGTTGTTCGGGTTGCCATCCTCCTTCTGGATTCACCACGCTAATTTCATCGAACTGGCAATTGATTGTAAAAGCAGGTAAAAAGTCCCGGTATATATTTTTAGTTATCAATACGCCATTGGCTTTCTCATCGGGGAAAGATCGATGCGCCAAAATACCCATGGCCACAGATTGCTGATCAATTTTAAAATATGCCCGTTCCTCAAAAGCTCTGAAGTTCCACAAACTGGCCCAGACTTTTTTAATGGCCTCTTCAATGCTTTTCTCCTCATCACCGGGGATGCCTGTTTTTGAATCGTACAAGCCTGCCCCGTTAAAGCCTTCGATGTCCTCGGCATTTGTAGAAGAGCGGAAGCGGGTATTAAGATAATTGTTCTTTAAAATGCGTTGCTCAACAAGCCGTTTTAACCCGACATCCAAAGGTGCATCTTTGATTGCATCCCTCAGTGTTTCTAAACTTGCCCTGCGTATCGAAATATTATTCTGAAAGGATGGATCCAGCAACATGCTTGCAAGCATCCTATCCAGACCATTCGTTTTCATGTGCTGATGATAGTAGTAAAATGGAATTGCAAAAGCACCTTCAGGCAAAGGTATTTTGCCGTAGGGACCGTAAATGCCGGCCATTTCCCCGAAATTTGCTGCTTTCCCTCCCACCACATCAATGTCATCTAAGTTGAAATTATCAGGTTCAATGATGCCTGAAGTTGTTGTATCTGGCACTAACACAACAGGAACATGTGGCTCACGGCTGTCCCAAAAGACCTGCGCTTCCGCCAGACTTGCTTCTCTGATTTCAAAGGACGCAATGCTGGCATTGAGATAAACCAATTTGTTCTCAAACTGCAGCAGATCATCGTTTGTCCAGCCATCGCGCAAAACCATGTTGGGTGTTTTTCGATTAATGCTCAGCACGTTGATATGACTCAATGGCGTTTGAAAATCTGTTGTGATTATCCCGGCAACCACTGAGATATCCACCGGATTGCCATTCAGCAGAACAATGTCACGTCGACCAGGTTCGCTGGAATTCAGTGCTTCTATGTCGACTTTTCGCAAATAACCATACGTCTCCTCAGGATTTAAACATTGGTAGTTTTGTCCTTCGAACAACTCATCGGATGTTACAATAGCCATTCCTCCACACGCTTGCGTTCGGGTTGTATTTGCATAAAAAGACAGCGCATCTTTAAAAAAACATGTTTGTTTAATTTTTTCGTACATCTGCTGTATTGCATCACAACTGATATCGTCACTGGAAAAAAACTGAAGCACATAACGATCAGTAGCTTTAAAATAGTCGATGGTTCCCGGATAATAAATACGATTTGGATTATCAGCATATTGCTCCAGGTTAAAGTAGTAATTGTTCTTTGGATAGTTCAGCACCGACATGGCAAAATATGAATGAGACAAATGGACTTTGCTGTTGATGTAGTACATTTTGTCATCACGAATGCCATAAAGAAACTTTACGGAAGATACCTCCCCAAAGAAAGGATTTAAGGGGACACCTTCGATGCTTTTAAATTGTTCAGAATTGTCAATCTCAGTGAGGTAATCTTTACTGCTAGAAACACTGGGCACAAGCGCTATATTGTTGATATCCCAAAGCTTAACCATTGCACTCTTGCTCCAATAGCCATCTTTTCGAATGCTTACTTTTAAGTATTGACTATCATACAGGAATGCCGCACTGTTTATAATTTTTCCATTCGTGTACAACAACTTTGATTGATACAATTTCTCTCGATGATGTATCTGCAAAAAATAAATTCCTGCGGGCAGGCTAGCAAATGAAATAACATGATCTGGCCTGTCTTTTACATAAACCATTTGACCAGCAGCATTGATCAATGTTATGCGCGAAGGGATATCGTGTTGAAATTGCAAAACAGGCCCGCTGATGGAATATTTTGGTAAATCAAGGCCTTCCACCAATCCGGAAATTTGGTCTTCCGAGAAATAAACAATGCCAGCGCTGTTGGTATAAGCCATAATTTCAGTTCCCTCAAACCACACCAAAGCATTAATAACCGCGTTGCCAGAGGCCGAATCGTTCACCAAGACTTCAAGCTTTTGTGCCTGAACACCAAGTCCCAGAAAAAGTAATATAAATATGATACTGTTTTTTATCAATCGCATATTTTTAGCACTACACTAAAGATGCGAAATATTTTTGTTTGGTTGCTTCAAAAAACGATGCATTTCAACATCTACTCTTTTTAAGCGCGACAGTAGGATATATTTGCGCGATTTTTATATTTATACTGCAATCAGGCCTTATAAAAAAAATTCTATTTGGCTTTTGTCATTCTGCTACCAGATAAGATGCACCTCAGGATAAAAAGGCGTGGCCCTCATTAGGAGTTGCAACTTATCATTCTGATTTTCTGAGCCTTAATATTTCCGTTTTGTCTCTTCCTATTGTAAACAGACACTTCTATTAATAC
>JBFHER010000066.1:0-16089 GCA_041584055.1 Bacteroidales bacterium | reverse complement strand
TCTTTAAGATTACCCATTTTCTTGATTTGTTGAATCTGCTTCAGGAAATCATTGAAGCCAAACTGGTTTTTGGCTATTTTCTTCTGTAATTTTCTGGCCTCATCAACATCGTATTGTTCCTGAGCTTTTTCAACAAGGGATACAATGTCACCCATGCCAAGAATCCGATCAGCCATCCTGCTTGGATGAAATACATCAAGCGCTTCCATTTTTTCGCCTGTCCCCACAAACTTAATGGGCTTTTCAACCACCGAACGGATCGACAGCGCTGCTCCACCTCTGGTGTCACCATCCAATTTGGTCAACACAACACCATCAAAATCAAGTCTGTCGTTAAATTCCTTGGCCGTATTTACCGCATCCTGACCCGTCATGGAATCTACAACAAACAAAATCTCCTGAGGATCGATTGCTTTTTTGATAGCCTCAATCTCGTTCATCATTTCTTCATCAACAGCGAGACGACCGGCAGTATCCACAATCACCAGGTCATGTCCCCGTTGTTTGGCATACTTAATCGCATCTTTGGCAATCTGAACGGGGTTTTTGTTGTCTTCAATTGAGAAAACAGGGATATTTACCTGCTCCCCAAGCACCTTAAGTTGTTCGATTGCAGCCGGACGGTAAACGTCACCGGCAACAAGCAAGGGGTTTTTCCCTTTTTTCGTTTTAAGGTAATTTGATAGTTTTCCGGTGAAGGTTGTTTTACCAGAACCTTGCAAACCAGCAATTAATATAACAGCAGGATTTCCTTTTGTGTTTATTTCTGAGGTTTCCCCACCCATCAAAAGAGCCAGTTCATCGTGGACGATCTTCACCATCATCTCTCCCGGCTTAACTGCCGTAAGTACGTTTGAACCCAGTGCTTTAGCCTTCACGCTCTCGGTGAAAGTTTTGGCTGTCTTAAAGTTAACATCAGCATCCAGCAACGCCTTACGTACATCTTTCAGGGTTTCTGCAATGTTGATTTCAGTAATCCGCCCTTGCCCTTTTAGCAGTTTAAACGATCGATCTAACCTTTCCGATAAATTCTCAAACATTTCTTTCCGTCCATTTAAATTTTTGCAAAAATATAAATTATGAAGGAACTGAGGGCATGCAATCAATATTAAATTAGGCTTTTAGAATTTAATTCGATGAAAATGGTTGTTGGAAACTTGATTTGAGTTTCAGGATGATGGCTGTTCCTGAATGAAATATTACTGATTTTGACTTTCTTTTTGTGAAATCACAAAAAAAATAGTGATCTAATTTAAAATATGTTGTAAATTTTTACTCTTCTGAAAACCTTTATGTGAGTGCATTGACAAAAGGATTTTTAACATGGATCTATTATATAGTGTGTACAATTTGAAAAATAGTAACAATTCTTACAGATTTATAGTTATTTTTGCAGCCAAGTTATTGCTTAAAAGTCTAATAATAATCCCGTCACTTTTATATGTGGCAGAAATGAAAATCCCATAACATTTTAAAAGGAGATATATTATGGTAGCTGAAAATGCGGATTACGTATTTGAGGTGAGCTGGGAAGTATGTAATAAAGTTGGTGGAATCTACACTGTTTTATCAACCAAAGCGTTGTCATACTCTAAGGTTTACGGAAATAAACACATCGTGGTTGGTCCCGATATTTGGAGGGAGGATTTTCCCAACCCCGATTTCATGGAGGATGAAGCACTGTTTAAAGCCTGGAAAGAGGAGCTTAAAACAAAGAACATTCGGGTTAAAACAGGTTTTTGGAATATTCCGGGCAAACCTGTAGCGATACTTGTTGATTTCTCAACGTTCATAAATCAAAAGGATCAGATATTTGCTGATTTCTGGGAAAGGTACCAGCTGGACTCCATCTCAGGTCAGTGGGACTACATCGAATCTGCTTTGTTTGGCTATGCCACTGCAAAAGTGATTCATGAGTTTTGCCTTTTCCACCTCCATAAAGGTGAAAAAATAGTTGCAAATTTCCATGAGTGGATGACGGGCGCGGGCGTGCTTTACACAAAAGCCTATGCCCCCAACATCGCCACCGTTTTTACAACCCATGCGACAGCAATCGGTCGATCCATTGCCGGAAATCATTTGCCCCTCTACAGTCAACTGGAGTCTTACAATGGTGATGCCAAAGCAAGAGAACTAAATATTAGGGCAAGGCATTCGTTGGAGAAAAAAGCAGCATGGCATGCGGATTGTTTTACAACTGTAAGTGACATTACGGCAAAAGAGTGTGAAGAATTGTTAGACACCAAGGTGGATGTGGTTTTACCCAATGGTTTTGAAGCCGATTTTGTGCCTGGTGATGATGTGTTTGAAAAGAAACGCCAGAAGGCAAGGGGCAAATTAACTCAGGTGGCCGAAGCCCTTTTAGGGTATTCTCTTGAGAAAGATGTTTTGTTTGTCGCAAACAGCGGGCGTTATGAGTTTAAGAACAAAGGCATCGATGTTTTTATTGATGCAATAAAGAAACTGAACGATCAGGGAGAGCTTAAAAAGCAAATGGTTATTTTTGTTTTGATCCCTGCCAACACATATGGTCCGCGTAAGGATTTACAGGCTGTGCTGCAAGGCGAAGCACAAACAACAGTTGAAGAAAATAAATACCTCACCCATGGATTGCATGATCTGCAATACGATCCAATCCTGAATATGATCAAAGATAGTTCCGTTGATAATGGCATGGAAGATCAGATCAAACTGATTTTTGTACCTGCGTATTTAAAAGGGAATGACGGAATCTTTAACATGGACTATTACAGTCTGTTGATAGGGATGGATTTAACTGTGTTCCCTTCCTACTATGAGCCATGGGGGTACACACCTCTGGAGAGCATCGCATTTAAGATCCCAACCATTACAACAAGCCTTGCCGGATTTGGATTGTGGATGCAGGAAGCATCACATGAGCTAAGTGATGGCGTAAAGGTCATCGCCAGAGACGATCATAATTATCAGGAAGTGGTTGAATCCCTATACAATGTCATGAGGGACTTCTCAAAATGGGATGAAAAAACAATACTGAAAGCAAGAAGTAATGCATCCAGACTGTCTGAAATGGCGCTTTGGAAAAATCTTGTAAAAAATTACTATGCCGCTTATAAACTGGCATTGGATAAAAAAGATACAACACAGGAAATTAAAGAAAAAACCAAAAGGACAGAAAAGATGAACTTACAAACTTACAATACAAATCAGCCTCAGTGGAGGGATATATCCATCGTCTCGAAGCTGCCTTCGAAACTGAACGGACTTGGAGAAATAGCCAACAATTTTTGGTACGTATGGAATTACGAAGCTGGTGAATTGTTTGCATCCATCGATCGCAAGTTATGGGAGATGGTAAACAATAACCCTGTAAGACTACTTGAAAGTACAAGCAATCAGCGTTTTGAAGAATTGATGGGTGACGCTGATTTCATGAAAGCATACAAAGCTGTTTATGATAAGTTTAAAAAATACATGGCGTTCAAACCGTCGGCTGATGCACCGTCAATTGCATACTTTAGCATGGAATACGGTTTGACAGACATTTTGAAAATTTATTCCGGAGGTCTTGGAATTCTTGCAGGTGACTATCTGAAAGAAGCAAGTGACTGTGGGGTGAACATGTCGGCTGTAGGCTTGCTTTACCGCTATGGGTACTTTACGCAGGCGCTGTCAATCCACGGAGATCAACAGGCTGTGTATGAGATTCAGAATTTCTCCATGCTGCCTTTAACGCAGGCGAAGGATGATAAAGGTCAGATTCTTAAATTTTCAATCCCATTCCCTGGAAGAGATGTGTATGTTCAGGTGTGGATTGCGAATGTAGGCCGTGTGCCATTGTATCTGTTGGATACCGATCTTCCTGAAAACAGCGATGGCGATAAATATATTACCCATCAATTGTATGGTGGAGATTGGGAAAACAGGCTAAAACAAGAAATCGTTCTCGGTTTCGGAGGTATTAAAGCCTTGCGTTTGTTAGGTGTAGAAAAAGAATTGTTCCATTGCAACGAAGGACATGCGGCTTTCACCACGCTTGCCCGTTTGGATCGTTACATTAACGAAGAACACCTGAATTTCTCTGAGGCTTATGAGGTTGTCAGGGCGTCTTCACTTTTCACAACACACACACCGGTGCCTGCCGGACATGATAGTTTTGATGAAGGAATGTTACGAACATACCTGCGACATATGCCAGACAAACTTCAGATTTCATGGGAAGACTTTATGGCTTTGGGACGTTTTGTTAGTACAAATCATGGCGAGAAGTTCTCAATGAGCGTGCTTGCAGCAAAACTGTCACAGGAAATGAACGGTGTGAGCTGGTTGCACGGAAAAGTGAGTCAGGACATGTTTAAAGATCTGTGGAAGGGATATTTTGCGGAGGAGTTGCATGTGGGTTATGTAACCAACGGTGTACACTATGGAACATGGACATCCACGGAGTGGCGTAAGGTTTATGAAGGTAATTTTGGGGATAAGTTTATGAGTGATCTTTCAAACCCAGAGTTATGGTCAAAAATTAAAGAATTGCCGGATGCACTGATATGGGACACCAAACTCAAGCTTAAGAAAAAGTTAACTTCCTACATCAAAGAACGTTTTGAACAGGACTGGCTTAAAAAACAGGGAGATCCTTCCCGGGTTGTGGAAGTGTTGGATGGTATTAAGCCAAAGGCACTGACCATCGGTTTTGCCCGTCGTTTTGCAACTTACAAAAGAGCACACTTGTTGTTTAACGATTTAGATCGACTAAGAAGGGTTTTAAATAATCCCGATCGTCCGGTTCAGTTTTTATTCGCCGGTAAAGCACACCCTGCTGATGGCGGAGGACAAGGATTGATTAAACGAATCGTTGAAATTTCAAAGATGGCAGAATTCCAGGGAAAGATTATTTTCCTTGAAAATTATGACATGAAATTGGCCCGTCGTCTTGTGTCAGGTGTGGATATCTGGTTGAATACACCTACCCGTCCCCTGGAAGCATCAGGAACAAGTGGACAGAAAGCGGAGCTCAACGGTACGTTGAACCTCAGTGTTCTTGACGGATGGTGGCTTGAAGGCTACAGGAATGGTGCCGGTTGGGCGGTGACTGATAAGCGTACATACGAAAATCAGGAGCATCAGGATGAACTGGATGCAGCGACCATATACAGCATTCTTGAAAATGAGATTATCCCGACTTATTATGATAAGGAAGAGGATGGA
Organism: Bacteroidales bacterium; assembly: GCA_041584055.1. GTDB lineage: Bacteria > Bacteroidota > Bacteroidia > Bacteroidales > UBA5342 > JBFHER01. Next base: position 10,902 of record JBFHER010000066.1, on the reverse strand, counting down.
TATTCAGAGAAATGGGTGCAGTTTATTAAGAATTCAATCGCTGAGATTGCACCGATTTATACGACCAAACGCATGTTGGATGATTATCTGGATCGTTTCTACACAAAGCTTTATGCGCGTTCATTGAAGATGAAGAAAAGCAACTATAAATTTGCGGTGGAAATGGCTGGATTTAAACAAAAGATTGCAAAGCATTGGGACGCCATTAAGCTTGTCAATATAATATATCCAGATTTTGCAGCAGCAGTGCCAACCATTGGGCAGAAATACGAAATTAAGGTTCAATTGGATCTGGGAGAAATCAAACCAAATGAAATTGGAATAGAATTGGTTCAGGTGCGTGTGAAAGAAGATCAGTCGTCTGAATTACAGCGTGTTCGTTTGTTTAAGCACTGTCCGAAAGACACAAGTCATTCTACTTTCTGTCTGGATCTTGAATTCCAACAGCCGGGACAATTTAAATATGCCATCAGAATGTTCCCGGTGCATGAAGGAGCACCACATCGTCAGGATTTTTTAATGCTGACCTGGTTATAAAATCAAAGAGGGAGTTGAAGAACTCCCTTTTTTTATTTTTAGTTGTGCAATCGATTGCATACGTCTTTAAAACCTTGTATATTTGTACCAATAAATTATTATGTCCTATAAAATTTTCTATTATGAGCGTAAATTATAAAGAGTTGTATCCTACGCATCCAGCGGATGCAAAGCAGTACGACACAGCACGTCTGCGTGAGGAGTATTTGGCGGATAACATCATGGTTGAGGATGAAATCAACATGGTTTATACTAGTTATGATCGTTTTGTTGTTGGGGGAGCTGTTCCGGTAACTAAGGAATTGGAATTGGAGGCTTTCGACGCATTAAAAGCAGAGTACTTCTGTGAAAGAAGAGAGCTTGGGATTATAAACGTTGGAGGTAAAGGCATTGTTGAAACCGACAAGGGGCCTTCTGAACTTAATTACAAGGAAGGAATATACATTGGGATGGGTAATAAAAAGATCACGCTGAAAAGCCTTGATGCATCAAACCCTGCCCGTTTTTACATTAATTCAGCAACGGCGCACAAAGCATATCCTGAAGTGAAAATAACACTGAAGAATGCAAATGTGCTAAATCTGGGTTCACTGGAAACATCCAATGAACGTGAGATTAACCAGATGATTGTAGATGGTGTTGTTAATTCCTGTCAGTTAGTAATGGGAATGACTGCCCTGAAGCCGGGGAGCGTGTGGAATACCATGCCATCACATACACACAACAGAAGGATGGAAACGTACTTTTACTTTGAAGTGCCCGAAGACCAGTCCGTTTGTCATTTCATGGGACAACCCCAGGAAACACGTCATTTATGGGTGCACAATGAGCAGGCTGTGATTTCACCCTCCTGGTCAATTCACTCAGCGGCTGGGACCAGCAATTATATCTTTATCTGGGGAATGGCCGGAGAAAATAAAGATTACACAGATATGGATAGTGTGCTTCCAAATGAACTAAAATAAGAAATGATGGATTTATTTGATTTAAAAGGAAAAGTTGCCCTCGTTACCGGTGGTACACATGGCATCGGAATGGCTGTTGCAAAAGTACTTGGTGCAGCAGGTGCAAAGGTTTGTGTAAATGATCTCTCTGATGAGAAACTGGCAAGCTGCAAGGTTGAGTATGAGGCTGCAGGCCTGGACGTATATACAATCAATTTTAATGTGACAAGCGAAGCTGATGTTGACAAAGGGGTGAGCCAGATCGAAAAAGAGGTGGGTCCAATAGATATCCTGGTTAACAATGCTGGGATCATTAAGAGAATTCCAATCCTGGATATGCCAATGGACGATTTCAGACAGGTCATCGATGTTGACCTTGTGGCCCCACTGATTGTTGCCAAACGTATCGCACCGGGAATGATTGAGCGCAGAGAAGGTAAAATAATAAACATGTGTTCAATGATGAGTGTTTATGGTCGTCAGAATGTTTCCGCTTATGCCGCAGCGAAAGGTGGATTAAAACTTCTAACTGAAAACATGTGTTGTGAATGGGCAAAATACAATCTGCAGATCAACGGTATTGGCCCAGGTTATATCGCTACTGACCAAACAGCGCCTATTCGGGTAAATGGTCATCCTTTCAATGATCTTGTTATGACAAGAACACCTGCAGGTCGTTGGGGAGAGCCTGAAGATGTTGGTAATGCTGCTTTATTCCTGGCTTCAAAAGCATCAAATTTCGTTAATGGACATATTTTATATGTTGACGGAGGAATCCTTGCGAACTTTGGTTATGTAAAAGGAGAAAATGACTTGCCTAAATAGGCTCACGCATTTGAAATATATAGAAAAGGAGGCTGTTAAGTCTCCTTTTTTTGTTGCTGGAAAAACAGAATTTACTGTCTTAAGGTATGTAGCACGTTTTAGCAGGGAATTGTATCATGTGAATTTTGGTATTGCTGGGTTGAATAATATTCTCTAAATTTATTACGCTGAAAGAACAGATGAACCTTGAGAATTATTCACCAGAAAATATATCAATGATGAAAAAACATGTTTTTACCCTGGCTGTGTTGCTTTTATTTTTTACATCCTGTGTGTCTGTGAAAGAACTTTCGAAGGTTCATCAACAAAACAAAGAGGACATTCTCACGAGCGAGCATGCCCTGGTTTATCTGATCAGACCCAAGTTGGCCGGATTTGCAATGCCATACCCCGTATTTTGTGATTCTGCGAATCTTGGTGCGATTACGTCTAAAACCTACTTTTATTTCTCAATACCGGCTGGAGATCACAAATTTGAGAGCACCCTGGGCTGGCCGGGAAAAAGAGTTTTAAATACAACTTTGAGCAAAGGGCAGGCATATTATATTCGGATCAATAGTTCAGCAAACCTTGAAATGATGGAGGATGTTGAAAAAGCAAAAGGATATTTAAAAAAGACCCGGAACTATGACAAAAAAACTGAATTGAAAGGGGGAATCATACGCTTCAAGTGACATTTCACTTTTTTAGGAGTTAGGCTTCTGGCAGATACAGGAAAAGGCCTTGCCTACACTGTATTTAAATTAAAAAGTCATGCCCATAAGAACACAATCATGCTTTGGGGGTGTTTGAATACGAATGTAAAATGAATCGTAGCCTGGCGTTATTCAATGATAAATTTGCGCATTTATTTTTGTATAAAGTGTGAATGCAGTGGTTCAAAACTACCAGTAAAATTTGGCATCGAAGATATTCATGTTCCCACAATTATCTACAAGCTCCAGTCTTAAGTTATGATGCTGATTGCTTGAAACCCTTTCCTTATCAAAGCGATAGGTTAATAGATTGTTTTTTCCATCAAATTCAAACAGTGCCCATTTGTCATCAATGAATCCCTTGTACCGTTTTACACCACTTTCGTTATCGGATATTTTGAAACGAATGCTCTTGAGGTGTTTGATGTTTCTTCCATCCATTGTCTGCAGCGACTTAATCACCGGTTGAATGGTGTCACAAAGCAAGGCAAAATTGCCAAGGTAACGGGTGCTTGTTTTTACCCAACCATCCTCGTAGGAGGAGTTAAGTGCTTCAATTTTTGACCCTTTGTCAGTCACTCGTAAAACATACAGTTTCTCAGGATCGGAAACTGTTTTGTTTGGCTTTATGTTAATGGAGGCATAGTTGTGCAATGGGGTGTAAGTATCTCCAAACGTATAGATGTTGCTGAGAAAAAAGTCACTTTTATTTTCACTGAAAACAAAAGAAACGTTGTTATAAAGCACCATGTCTTTTATTTCAATTCTGAAATCACCCTGTGCAAATACATTGTTCTGATCCCAATAAAAAGGAATCGCTTCACGATTGAATGCTTGTTGCTGAATTGTTTGTTCCTGGCCTTTAATTGTGAAGTTCAGGTTTGATTGATTGTTGTAAGTGTCACGAACAATGATCTTTATGTCATAGTCCCTTTCTTTGTTAATGTTTAAAATGCCACGGTTAATAAATGGTCGAATGTTGGAGAGATGGTTGTTGGGCTTATCCTTGAACAACTTTAAAATCCACTTGCCATGACGCATTTTTTCCTCATAATCGGTGCTTGCATTGATGAACTTTAATTCTGAAAATGAGAGGGTGTCTGCCTGAAAAATGGCATAAGATTTTCCATCGACATAAAGCTCTGCTTCCCGGATACCGCATTTGCTCCAGTCGCCACTCAGGTAGTCATAAGCCTGAATTCCGATTCCTATTTCTCCCCAGGCCCTGATGGAAGGATTGGCTTTTAAATGAAATTCATCACCATAAAATACAGTTGGGTAATAGCGTTCATCAGATGAATTGTTGATTGCACCATTGATATTGAAGAGCTTGATTCCAGTCAATTGAGGTCGCATCTCATCTTTAATGTTAAATCCAAACAGCAATGGATTGACTGGCTTTTCAGATGCTGTGTGCCGGATTTCAAAGTGCAGATGAGGACCTCCTGAAGATCCGCTGTTGCCGGATTGAGCAATTAATTCTCCTTTTTTTAGCGTGATTTCGCCGGCTTTCAGATGGTGGTCTATGGTGAATTGTTGTTGTTTATATTGGATCGACTTCACCAGTTTATCGATTTTTGGTGAAAAGGAATCAAGGTGGCCGTATACTGAGGTATAACCATTGGGGTGCTGGATGTAAAGCGCTCGGCCATAGCCATAGGGAGAGACATACACGCGTGCAAGATAACCATCGTCTATGGAATAAATAGCTTCACCAATCTGCCCTTTTGTTTTGATATCTATTCCGGTATGAAAATGATTGGGTCTTAATTCTGCAAAATTGCCACTCAAATACATGGGTATTTTTACCGGTGGAACAAAGTCATTTGGTAATACCTTGTTTTGACAGTTTGCCTCACACATACTCCCTAATCCCAACAGAAAGATCAATACTTTCGCTATTTTCATCTAAACAAACTCTAATAAAATATTATGCTAACTCTGAATGCTGCAAATATACCTTATATTGAGTTTTTGCAAAAATTCGGTTAAATAATTTTTATTTTGAGAGTGGTATGCTATTTTTGTAAGTGATTATTTCAAAACAATGACTGAAGAGCAAAGAAGTCTGCTGGATGACTTTACAAAAAAAGTCTTGTACCTGAAGGAGCAGCTTCACGTTAAAAGTGCTGAAAATGAGGAGTTGACGAAATCGTTGAAAGACGCAATTTCGGAGAAAGCACTGGCGGCAGAGGAAATTCAGAGGTTGAAATATGAAAATGACGTGTTGAGGGTGTCCCGGTCTTTGGAGCAAAAGGAAGATGATGCAGGATTTACAAGACAAAGAATCGGAGAACTCGTGCGGGAGATAGACAAATGTATTGAGCTGTTAAATGAATAAAACGATGGATGAGGAACTATTTACCATCCATTTAAATGTGGCGGACAGGCAATATCCTCTTAGAATTAAGCGTAAGGATGAGGGGAAAATGAGGGCTGCTGCAAAAATGATTAACGGGAAAGTCCTTCAGTATAAAAAGGCTTTTTCGGAGGGAGAAACAAGAGATTTTCTGGCGATGGCTGCAGTTCAGTTGGTTGTAAAACTCATAGAACTGGAGAACGATAAAAATGTAGATCCGATATTTGAAGTGTTAAGGGATCTGGATCAGGAATTATCAGAATTCATAAATTCTGAAAAAACAGCATAATTAGTTTAGTTTATATATAACCCGCATTGTTTTAGATGATTAGTGCTTTTTTTGAAGTGCTGATTGCATCTGAGATGATGCTTTTTTTTTAATATAGTTTAATATGGAAATGTACCTAATTGGAGCGGGGGCCTTTATTGTTGGAGGTTTTTTATCCTGGATTTTAATAACAAATATCTTCAAAGCCAAAGCAAAAAAAATTGTTGCTGAGGCGATCGCGGAAGGTGAAGTTATTAAAAAGGATAAAATTCTTCAGGCAAAAGAAAAGTTTCTTCAGCTCAAAACAGAGCACGAAAAGCAAATTAATGCCAGAAATAGTGCGGTTCAGGCGAGTGAAAACAAGCTTAAAGATCGTCAAAATCAGTTGAATCAACGACTTGACGAGTTTAATAAGCAGAAAAAAGAGACAGATGTGATAAGAGAAAATCTTACACAACAGTTGTCTATTGTAGAAAAAAAGAAGGAAGAGCTGGAGAAAATGCATAAGAAAGAGGTGGAGCACCTCGAAGCAATATCCGGTTTATCAGCAGAAGAAGCAAAGAGAAGGTTAATCGAAAGCCTGAAAGATGAGGCAAAAACAGATGCCATGTCTTTGATCAACGACATCATTGATGAAGCGAAAATGACTGCCAATAAAGAAGCGAAGAAGATTGTTGTTAAAACAATCCAACGCGTGGCAACAGAATCTGCAGTTGAAAATTCGGTGACGATTTTTCACATTGACTCGGACGAGGTTAAAGGTCGTATTATTGGTCGTGAAGGTCGTAATATCAGAGCGCTTGAAGCGGCTACAGGGATTGAGTTTATTGTGGATGACACCCCGGAAGCAATTGTCTTGAGCGGATTTGATCCCGTGCGCAGGGAAGTTGCACGTTTGGCTTTGCATCAACTGGTTTCTGACGGACGTATTCATCCGGCTCGCATTGAGGAAGTGGTGAATAAAGTGAGAAAACAAGTAGAGGAGGAGATCATCGAAACCGGGAAAAGAACCACCATCGATTTGGGAATTCACGGCTTGCATCCTGAGCTTGTGCGCATCGTAGGTCGTATGAAGTACCGTTCTTCCTATGGACAAAATCTTTTGCAGCACTCACGCGAAACAGCAAACCTCTGTGCCATCATGGCATCAGAACTGGGATTAAATCCTAAAATAGCAAAACGAGCAGGGTTGTTGCATGATATTGGTAAAGTGCCGGATGAAGAGCCGGAATTGCCTCACGCAATTTATGGTATGAAACTGGCCGAAAAATTCAAAGAGAAAGCAGATGTGTGCAATGCCATTGGCGCCCATCACGATGAAGTTGAAATGACCAGTTTGTATGCTCCGATCATTCAGGCTTGTGATGCAATTTCAGGGGCAAGACCTGGTGCGCGGCGCGAAGTGGTGGAAGCTTATATCAAGCGCTTGAAAGACCTTGAAGATCTGGCCCTGTCGTACCCCGGTGTATCTAAAACATATGCAATTCAGGCTGGACGAGAGCTTCGCGTAATTGTTGGTGCCGAGAAGGTAAGTGATGCAGATGCAGAAACCCTGTCATTTGATATTGCTAAAAAAATTCAGGATGAACTGACTTACCCTGGACAGGTTAAGATTACAGTAATTCGGGAAACAAGAGCAGTGAATTATGCAAAATAGCATATAAAGAAAAGTGTATAAAAAAGGGGTGCTTTTGGCATCCCTTTTTTTATATCATCAGTAGTTGTCGCATCAACATGCCTTTCAATGGCACGCCAGGCATGTCAGATCGAGTGAAGGTCTCATCCCCTTCCATTGTAATTTCTTCAATAATTCCTTTTATCACCAGCAAGCGATATGTTTTGTCATCAATACGCCAATGAATTGTTGCTTTGGGTGAATAATCAATGTTCCATGCAGGCTTTGCATAACGTTCTTCAATGATGGCATCGATTTCTGGCAGCCTGTCAAATGAAACATTCGAGAGAGCCCAACCCCGTTCTTCTCTGCAAAAATTGCAGAAAAGGTTGAGGAATTCAAGTCCTTCCATCTTGGCTTTCATCAGACTTGCTGTATTGATGACAGAACTGCGCCTGCTCTGAACCCCTTTTGTTTCAACCTCTAAGTCAACTTTCGTGCTTGCTTTGAGCTGCCTCATGTTTGCATCAAAAAGCAATGTGCCATGATGTAATGTTCTGGATTTAAAAATATGACATGCTGTCCCGGTTATTTTTTTCTCTTTCAGATATAAATCATTTCGCTCTCCCTGAAGCGCTTTCAAGTTCAATGTGCTTAAAAAATGGATGATCAGGTCCAGGAGCGGTTGATAGTTCACCCTGTTTTCACTGGTTTCCGTTTTTATGAGGCTGATATTAATGTTCCCTTCATCGTGGTAAACGGTTCCTCCTCCTGAGATCCTTCGCAGAACGGGAATGTTGTGTTGTTTACAGTAAGCCAGATTCACTTCAGCAAATGCATTCTGATGTTTCCCAATAATCACAGAAGGAGTGTTTCTGTAAAAGAAACAAATATCTTCATTGGAATTTTTAAATAAATATTCTTCCAAAGCGAGATTTCTTTCCGGGGATAAATATGGAGAAATAATTAATTGCATATGTTGTTTGTTGAAATTGTAAATTTAAGATTTAAATGATTCATGAAATTTTCTATCCGATTCAAATAAGCTAATTTTATGCCAAATTTTCAAGTAGAATTAATATGAAACAAATTTATCCTGTACTTGTGTTACTAATAATAACATCCTGTGTGCAAAAGAAAGAAAAGATTATGTATCCTGAAACTAAAAAACAAGATGTAACTGATGTGTATTTTGGAACCAAGGTATCAGATCCTTACCGTTGGTTGGAGGATGATAACTCAGAAGAAACAAAAGCCTGGGTAGAAGCACAAAATAAATTAACCCAATCCTATCTTGAAAAATTACCGGAAAGGGAGGTTGTGAAGGAACGTTTGCAGCAACTATGGGATTATCCAAAAGTTACCGCACCGTTCAAAAAGGGTGAACTGTTCTTTGATTATAAAAATACCGGTCTTCAAAATCAATCCGTCCTTTTTGTTAAAAAATCACCGGAAGACGAAGGGGAAGTGCTTCTGGACCCCAATACCTTAAGTGAGGATGGAACCGTGGCATTAAATGTATTGTCGGTAAAGTCTGATGGAAAATTAGTGGCTTATTCAATCTCCAGGGGAGGATCTGACTGGAATGAGATTTTTGTGAGAGATATTGAGACCAGGAAGGATTTAACTGATCATATTAAATGGGTTAAATTCTCAGGGATTTCATGGTATAAAGATGGATTTTTCTATGGTCGTTACCCGGAACCAAAATCCGGAGATGCCTTAAAAGGTGAAAATAAGAACAGTCAGATCTACTATCATAAGATTGGTGATCCACAGGAAAAAGACGCACTTGTGTATGAAGACAAAGATCATCCTGGCTGGGGTTTTAATGCGCAGGTCACCAATGATGAATCTTATCTGCTTATAAGTGTGACCGAATCAACCAGTGGCAATGCCCTTTACATAAAAGATCTTAAGTCAGGGGGGGAAGTCCGGTCAATCGTAGATGGTTTCGAGAACGACTATGCTTTTATGGATTATGTGGATGGTTCACTTCTCTTTCTTACAAACAAGGATGCCTCAAATTATAAACTTGTTTCACTTGATCCAAGGAAAAAGTCAGTTGTGATGAAGGATGTGATTCCGGAATCGGAAGGCGTTTTAGAAGACGTGACCTGTGTCGGAGGGAAACTGATTGCAGAGTATATGAAAGATGCAAGGTCGTTGGTGAAAGTATTTTCAAAAGAAGGAAATTACCTGTACGACATTGATCTTCCGTTATTGGGAACAGCAGAAGGCTTTTTGGGAGAAGAATCAGATGGGTTTACATTCTTTTCAATGACGTCCTTTACAACCCCCGGAAATATCTACAAATATGATGTGGCTTCAAATAAAACAAGTGTTTTCAGTAGGGCAGAGATTGATTTCGACAGTGACCTCTATGAAACCAAACAAATCTTTTATCAATCTAAGGATGGGACAAGTGTCCCCATGTTTATAACCCATAAAAAAGGGCTTTCTCTGGATGGAAATAATCCAACTCTGCTTTATGGATACGGCGGGTTTAACATTAGCCTTAAACCCTCTTTCAGTGTAACGCGTTTGATATGGCTAGAGAACAATGGCGTACTTGCAATCCCCAATCTCCGAGGTGGTGGCGAATATGGGGAGGAGTGGCATAAAGCCGGAACCCTCATGCAAAAACAGAATGTGTTTGATGACTTTATCTCAGCTGCAGAATATTTAATAGGAGAAGGGTATACGAACTCAGATAAACTGGCCATCCAGGGTGGATCAAACGGTGGGCTGCTGGTGGGGGCATGTGTGAATCAGCGACCAGACTTGTTTGCTGTTGCTTTCCCGGCCGTTGGCGTGATGGATATGTTGCGCTATCATAAATTTACAATTGGGCGCTATTGGGCAACCGATTACGGGACAAGTGAACAAAGCAAGGAGATGTTCGATTACTTGTTGGCCTATTCACCTCTTCATACCGTGAAGGAAGGGGCAGATTATCCGGCAATTATGGTAACAACAGCAGATCATGACGATCGAGTTGTTCCTCTGCATTCCTTTAAATATGCTGCAGAATTACAGGCCAGGGTGAGCGACGCAAATCCGGCACTTATACGGATTGCAACCAATGCTGGACATGGGGCGGGAAAACCAACAGCCATGGTGATTCAGGAATATGCTGACCTGTGGGCTTTTGCTTTTGATAAGTTTGGACTTTCATTTAAGCGTGATTTATGACCTATCCGAGGTTTTTAGTCATAGAAGGGAACATTGGTGCCGGGAAGACAACCCTGGTGAACATGCTTGCACAAACCCATGGCGCAGGAAAAATTCTTGAGCAATTTGAGGATAATCCATTTTTGCCAAAGTTTTACAGGGATCAGGCCAGATATGCTTTTCCACTTGAGCTATCATTTATGGCTGATCGGTATAAACAATTGAAAGATAAATTGATGTCTCCGGGACTCTTTGAGCCCTTTCGCATTTCGGATTACTATTTTATGAAGTCACTAATTTTTGCAGGGATCACCTTGCCTCCGGATGAATACAAACTTTATCGACAGTTGTTTGACATCATTTATCCAACGCTTCCAAAACCAGATCTTTACGTTTACCTTCATCTTCCGGTAGATAAGCTCATGGAAAATATAAAAAAAAGGAATCGGGATTACGAAAAGGATATCAATGCAAACTATTTGGAT
>JBFHER010000065.1:0-16135 GCA_041584055.1 Bacteroidales bacterium | reverse complement strand
GCTCCTTTTGTAAATTGGTGCCGGATGAAGTAGGGAAATACATCATTAAAAATCATATTTTTGGTTACAATGGGCCTGATTGTGAATAATGAACACGGTTTAGAGAATGGTTCTTTTATAAGGTTCCAAAACATTCCAACATTTCAACATTTCAAACATTTATTTTCGTGACGCGGGACATTTCGCCAGCGCGGATTTGCACCTTAAATCCGTGCAATTTGCTTCGGGTAGGTTTCGATGTGCGGCCGGTTATAATTTGCAATTTTTGGGGAAATATTTTGCCGGCCTATATTCATTTCGCGTATTTATACCCCGCGCGTGGCACGGGGCTAAAATGATGTCGCTCCTTCGGAGCTTTTAATTATTCGCAAGCTCATGTATTAATTCATAAGAAATGTTTTCACTGAATGCATCGTTAAGCCCCCTCTTTGACCTTTCGACTCTATGACCTTTCGACTCTTCAATGTTTTATCATTTCAACACTTCAACATTCCATCACCAACCATCATCTACAGCGGTATATTTCCGTGTTTTTTCATTGGGTTGGAATCCCGCTTATTCTTTGTCATATCCAGAGCCAATATTAATTTTAGACGTGTTTCTTTCGGAAGAATTATTTCATCCACATAGCCAAGCTCAGCTGCTTTATAAGGATTCGCAAATGCATCTTTGTATTCCTCCACTGCTTTTTCACGCTCTTCTTCCGTATTCACTTTGCTGCGATACAGAATATTAATTGCGCCATCGGCACCCATCACTGCTATTTCTGCTGACGGATATGCATAATTCACATCTGCTCCGATATGTTTACTGGCCATAACATCGTATGCCCCGCCATAGGCTTTTCTTGTGATCACGGTAATTTTAGGCGTGGTTGCTTCTGCAAAGGCATACAGAAGTTTAGCGCCATGTTTTATGATGCCACCATATTCCTGAGTTGTGCCTGGCAAAAATCCGGGCACATCCACAAAGGTTATAAGTGGAATATTAAAAGCATCACAGAAACGAACAAATCTGGCACCTTTTACAGAAGAATCTATATCCAGAACCCCGGCAAGATGGGCCGGCTGATTTGCAACAATCCCAACGCTTTTCCCATTCAATCGACCAAATCCAACGATGATATTTTGAGCAAAGTGAGGTTGTACTTCAAAGAACAACTGATCATCAACAACTGTTGCAATCAGTTCTTTCATATCGTAAGGCTTATTTGGGTCATCCGGAATCAGTGACATCAGGGATTCATCCTCCCTGTTTATTTTATCCGTACAAGGCTTCAAAGGTGCTTCCTGCATGTTATTTGAAGGGAGAAAACCAATCAATTCCCTGAGCATCATCATGGCCTGTTCGTCGTCTTCAGCAGTAAAATGTGCGACCCCGCTTTTAGAATTATGGGTCATTGCACCTCCTAGCGCTTCCTTTGTTACCTCTTCATGAGTTACTGTTTTTATCACATCAGGCCCGGTAACAAACATATAACTTGTATTTTTTACCATCATGATAAAATCGGTTAAAGCGGGCGAATACACGGCTCCACCTGCGCAGGGTCCCATGATGGCAGAAATCTGAGGTATTACACCAGAAGCTTTGACATTCAACTGAAAGATATCAGCATACCCTGCAAGACTCTGCACACCTTCCTGTATGCGTGCCCCTCCTGAATCGTTCAACCCTATCAAAGGTGCTCCCATTTTCATGGCCAGCTTCATAATCTTTGTAATCTTGTCGGCATTGGAACGGCTCAAAGTTCCTCCAAACACCGTAAAGTCCTGAGCAAAAACATAGACCAATCTGCCATCAATTTTTCCATATCCGCTCACCACACCATCGCCAAGGATTTTGTTTTTATCCATCCCAAACTGAGACGAACGGTGTACAACCATTTTATCAACTTCTACAAAAGATCCCGGATCCAACAGATCCTTTAACCTTTCTCTGGCCGTTTTCTTTCCACCATCATGTTGGCGCTGAATTCGTTCTTTTCCACCACCTGCTTCAGCGGATTTATTTTTTGCTTCAAACTCTTGTATTTTCTTTGCAAGATCAGACATAACAATGCGAGATTTTCTTGTATTAAAATTGTTTACTCTATCACAACCAGGGGCTGATGGCTCTCAATGGTGTCGTTCTCTGACACATTGATCTTTTTGATAATACCAGCAACACCAGCTTTATATTCGCTTTCCATTTTCATTGCAGAAATAACCACAACCGGTTGTCCCACTTCAACCTCATCGCCTTCTTTTACGAAGATACGTACCACCTTGCCCGGCATAGGTGAACTGATGACATTCACACCTTCCACACCCTCTGCTTTATTTCGTGCCTGTTCATAACGTGCCTGAGCATCCACAATCTGAACCTCGAATGACTGATTGGGCGTATTTACATAATAATCCCGAACGGTTTTACCATTTACGAGTTCAACATTATAAGATTGGTTGTTGTAAAGAATGGAGTAGATCCCTTTTCCGACTTTTTCAAAATCAATGTCATAAATGGTGTCGTTGACTGCAACCTTCATGCGGTTGCCATCACGACTGATTAATTTAACATCTGATTTTTCCGAATCAACATGTATTTCTAACGGCATAGTAAAATGAATTAAATTAGAGGCGCAATGAGCCCATTTTTCGACCAAAATCCTTCCAGAGGTCATTGTTATTTTGGGCTTCTACGGTTCTGGCAGAAGCCTTTTCCAACTGTGAGAGATAATCAATAAGCGTTGCTATTGCGGCAAGATCCTTACATGTTTGTGTGCATTGAACGCCAAGAGAATCGATGATATCTTTGTTCTCTTCTATGATGTGTGTATCGTATTTCCCTTCTTTAAACGCAGGCACATCCATGAGTTTCTTTAAAAAACCAATGGTTGTTTTAACCCCCGTAATTTTAAACTCACCGAGGGCTCTCTTCATGCGATCAATGGCTTCAGAACGTGTTCTTCCCCAAACTATCAACTTAGAAATCATCGGATCGTAATGCAAGGGTATTTCGTAGCCCCTAAAAACATAGCCATCTGTGCGAACACCCAGGCCTGTGGGTTCCTTTATAAATCTTATTTCTCCCGGACTGGGCATGAAATTATTTTCCGGATCTTCGGCATAGATCCGGCATTCGATGGCATGACCAAACTGAATGATATCATCCTGTACAAAAGAAAGCTTCTCTCCTGATGCTATTCGAATCTGCGCCTTCACCAAATCAATACCCACCACGCGTTCAGTAATAGGATGTTCCACCTGCAAACGCGTATTCATTTCCAGGAAATAAAAATTCAAATCGTTATCCACCAAAAACTCAACAGTTCCTGCACCTTCATAACCAACTGCATTGGCTGCCTTCACCGCTGCTTCTCCCATGGTCTCCCTCAACTCGGCGGTCATCAATGGAGATGGTGTTTCCTCAATGACTTTCTGATGCCTTCGTTGAACGGAACACTCTCTTTCACACAGGTGAATCGTATTGCCATATTTATCGGATAATATCTGAAACTCGATATGATGGGGCCCTTCAATGTATTTTTCGATGTAAACTGCATCATCGCCGAAAGCAGACATGGCTTCAGAGCGGGCTGCATTGACTGCGCTAATAAGATCTTTTTCATCACGACAAAGGCGCATTCCCTTTCCTCCTCCGCCAGCTGAAGCTTTGATCATAACCGGAAGTCCGATTTCCTGTACAATTTCCTGTACATCTTTCTGGCTTACCACCTTCTTTTCGTTTCCAGGCACAACTGGAACCTTTGCATTGATCATGGTTTGACGCGCAGTAATTTTATCGCCCATGGTAGAAATTGCCTGGGACGAAGGACCTATGAAAATAATATTTTGTTTGCGGCATTCTTTTGCAAACTGTGCATTTTCGGATAAAAATCCATATCCCGGATGGATGGCATCAGCACCGGATTCTTTGGCAATTTTAAGAATCTTTGAAATGGAAAGATAACTTTCGTTGGATGGAGATGGCCCCAGATAATAAGCAAAGTCGGCATATTGTACATGAAGTGCTTTTCTATCTGCCTCGGAATATACCGCCACTGTTTGTATTCCCATCTCACGACAGGAACGAATCACCCGGACAGCAATTTCTCCCCTGTTGGCAATCAATACTTTTCGGATCATAATTTATATTTTGATTCCTACTGATAGCGAGGTCGCTTTATTTAGTTATGCAACTATAACCAAATGACAATGCACAATGTTCGTAAAGTGGTGATTTTTTTTTTGACAGTCCAAATTTATAACCATCCCCGACTTTTAACTATCTCCCTCAAAATCAATCACAACAACAAATATACCTATCTACATCTTAACATGTATCAGGTAAAGCATGTTATAAAGCATCATAAGCATTTTTGGGAGCACTAAATAACCATCCGCAGTTCAAACTTCCGCGATGCAATCCTAACAATCAGGTGTCAAGGTCATAGCGCAGGCGATCTAAAAGAATTGGAATTTCGTTCTCACTGACGCCATTCTTCAACAATACAGCTTTGTCTTCGTTAAAGGTATTCAAAAATTTATTGATGTCACCACCATTTGCAGCAACGCTCTCCTTATAGAATTGCAAGGCACCCTTTCTGTCGCCGAGGCACCATTTTGCATGGCCTGCATTCATCAAATCGTGTTCTCCGGCACCTTTTGTCATGATGCGTTGATAATATTTATCCGCTTGTTTTAGCTTACCGGTTTCGAGAGAGCACCAGGCAATGGGACGCCAAACTTTTGTATTTTCCGGAGCCAGATATTCTACTTTAAAATAATTGTCCAGGGCTTGTTGAAAATCCTTCATTTCAACAAAACAATGACCAATAGAAACCTGCGTGCTCAGGTTATCGGGATTGATTAGTTCTGAGTGCCGGTAATATTCCAGTGCCTTCTCAGGCTTTTTCAATTGCCTGTAACAAAGAGCGATTTTCTTCAGTGTCCAATGCTTTCCTGAATTAATCAGTTCTGCCTTTAAATAATACTCTAATGCTTTTTTATAGTTCCCTTTCTTTTGACAACTATAACCTGCTTTTTGATATAATTCAAGGTCATCCGGTTTATCTTTCAGGAGAATCTGGAATACTTCAAGAGCTTCATCAAAATAATTTTTTATGAAATAATATTCTCCTATACTACGCAGAACTTTTTTATCCTCTGCCAATGCATAGAAAAAACTTTTATTGTGAAAATCAAGTTTCCATTCAAACACATCTTCAAAATCATTCTTATTAGGATGCAGCTTAAACAGGCGGTATAAATCCTGGATGTATTGGTTTGATATAAACTTATTATTGCTTTCGGGATTGATTAGCTGTGTGTCCTTCTCGTCTTCCTCCATCTGTCCAAACTCGGCTTCCAACGAATTAGACATCATTTCCTTTAAACTTGATGGAATTTGTTGAATGCTCATCACAAAAGAGTATTTGTCTGAATTACACAGGAAACGAGACTTCAGCAATGATTTTACAAACTTTGCATTGAATTCATCCGCCAGAATATGAGAAATTTCAGGATGTGTTTCTGTAAATGGGATAAACCAATTCTGAAAACGATTGAAAAAAGGAAAGCTTTTTAGCATGGCGAAAGTACTTAGAAACACATCTGCACCTTCCATCTGAAGGTTTGAAAATTCTTCCATGCGTTTTGTTAGTCCGGGCACCTCATCGAGAATTTCCTGCCATTCAGGGTTTTTATCTTCAAAGGCATTTTCACTTAAGAGGTTATCCAAATCCATTTTTTCTCTCAGGTTCGGACTTATTTTTGAGACTTCCGGTAATATTTCTTCCTGAAATTTACGTGTTATCTTTTCTGTCTCCTTGCTCTTAATCAACTGGATCACAATGGTCTCCATACTTCTTAAAAACAATTTGTCTTCATTCAGAATTTTCAAACGTGCATTTACAACAGGAAAGAAACTCAAGCGACGATCGTATTTGTACAATGCCAACAATAAGCCAACGATGGCACGCTGACGAACTTCTGCTTCTGCTGAATCGCAAAAATCAAATAACTTTTCAAACTTTGCCACATCAAAGCACCTCAACAGGCTCATCCCCACAGCACTCACCATCAAGCACTTATCATTTACATTTCCGTTATCAAAATTCCAGAAACGATTCAATGCAGAAATCTGTTTGACCTTGAACTGATCAGATAACCAGAAAAAATTGTACAATAATGACATGTGATCCAGATGTTCCAACCTTGCACTTGCTGCCGTTTGATTCATTTGACCTACAGCATCATCCACTTCTGCCGCTATGTAATACTGATCGATTTTTTTTAGAACGTCGTTCAATTGTGAATCTGAAATATTTTCAACTGATCTTTTGGTTGAATAAACCATCCCTGAATCGTAACGCAATAGAAGTGCCTGTACAACTTCATCTAAAAGCTCAAAAGCAGATTCGAGTAAGCCATAGTAAATTCGTTCCTGTTCAGGATCATCTGTACCCTGAACTGTATACTGCAGCATAAATTTATAAGTGGTTTGATATTGTTCCAGCCGGTTTCTTAATTCTCCCAATCCTGATTCTGCAATCAATACCTCAATGCGCTCAAATGCATCCTTCAATAATTTCTTTTCAAGAAAAGCACATGCTTCTTTATATAATTGATCTATTTTAAGCTTGTCCATAGCGTTTAATTTTTTCTTACAAAATCAGCAGACCCTGTACCCGTTCTACCCTCGTAGTTATAGGTGTAGTCTATTTTAAAGTTATTGCTATTATAAATATATCCATTACCAATAGTAATCAATACGTCTTCAATTCCCTGGGACGACACGTTGATACGACTTCCGGAAATGCTTGCATTCAGGATATAATTTGGATCCGTTACTTCGTGATCTTCATAACGATCCAGAAAATTACTGATTTGGATAAAAGCCCTGTTATTTTCATCATGCTTTACTGTGCACAAATAGCCCTGAGCAAAAGGCACTTCAGGCTTTAGCTCTGTCACCTCCCAAACACCATCCAACGATTCTCCATTATAACTAGTGGTTTCTTCACATGCCATCATGATGAGCAGCATGCAGCTCAATCCTAACAATTTTAAAGCTTTCATATGACAAATTTACAAACTGTTCTTAAAATAATTTAACTACCTTTCCAACTCCAGCACCTCCAGGTGCTTAATCTTGTCGCCATCTATTTCCATGCGAATGGCTGTTCTTACCTGATGAAACCCATGTTTACCAATGGCTCCCGGATTAATAAAAAGACAATTATGGTGTTTATCAAACATTACTTTTAAAATATGAGAATGCCCACAGACAACGAGATCTGCCGGTTCTTCTTTTAACATGGCTTTCAATTCCGGTTGGTACCGTCCCGGATAACCACCTATGTGCATCATCAAAACATTCACGTCTTCACATTTAAAACGCTGAACCCTTGGAAGCATTGACCTCATTTTCCAATCGTCAATATTTCCGTACACTGCCCTGACCTCCTTAAAAGCAGACAAGCCTTCTAAAACCAGAGCATCACCAATATCGCCGGCATGCCACACCTCGTCACACGTTTTAAAAAACGTCTCAAGTTTTATTTCGTTATGCCCGTGTGTATCCGAAATTATACCAATTTTCTTCACTTAAACAAAGATAGAATTTCAGACGAAACGAAAAACCTTTCGTTGAACCTGAAATTCGGATTAAACCTGTAGGCTTATCTACAATTGCCGTTCCAAAACAAAATCAGACACCTTCAACCCTTTTTTTAGCTACAAACAGGCAAAAATGGCAGACATGTTCAATTTACAGCTTTATATCGTTAATTTCTAACACTACATTTCACTCTCATTCCCCCGAAACAAAAGATCTAAACCAATTTTACTACTTTTGTACCCATGGCATATCGTTACTTCATAGAACTGGCTTATGATGGCACAGCATATCATGGGTGGCAGATTCAGCCAAATGCCGACTCAGTACAAGGTGTTTTGGAGGATAAGTTTTCGACTGTTTTAAGAGAAAAAATATCCATCACAGGTGCTGGCAGAACGGATACAGGTGTTCATGCTACTTATTATGTGGCCCACTTCGACATAAATTATGAAATTGCAGATCCCGATAAACTCCTGTTTAAATTAAACAGTTTTCTTCCATCTGACATCGTTCTGTTTTCAATTCAAATAGTAGGAAATAAAACCCACGCCCGATTCGATGCAATAGAACGTGCCTACGAATATCACATCATCACATTTAAGGATCCTTTTTTAACCATGAAATCGCATCGTTTGGCTTCAGTTCCGAACTTTTTTGCAATGAATGAGGCAGCGAAAACGCTTTTTGAACACAGGGATTTTACCTCGTTTAGCAAACGCCATACAGATGTAAAAACGAATATTTGCGTTATTCGGAAAGCAGAATGGAAACAAATTTCAAAACATCACTGGGTCTTTGAGATACGCGCCGACCGTTTTTTAAGAAACATGGTTAGAGCTATTGTGGGAACTTTATTGGATGTGGGTTTTGATAAAATCAGCACTGAAGCTTTTAAAGCAATCATTCTTGCAAAAGACCGTAGCAAAGCCGGCTCATCAGTCCCTCCG
Organism: Bacteroidales bacterium; assembly: GCA_041584055.1. Classification (GTDB taxonomy): domain Bacteria; phylum Bacteroidota; class Bacteroidia; order Bacteroidales; family UBA5342; genus JBFHER01. Next base: position 7,589 of record JBFHER010000065.1, on the reverse strand, counting down.
CAGGGATTGTTTCTTACCGAAGTAAATTATCCCGAAGCACTTTTTAAATCTGCGCACATTCAATCACGAAAACAATAAAAGGAATCCTGGCTTGAAATTTCCTTTTCTTTAAACAGTGAGATGTATATTGCGATAATTGATTTTTTTAAATATTTTTTAAAAAAAAGAAAGTGCCCGTTGCCGGACACCTTCCATAAAAAAAAAACCTATTTGCTACTCAACCACAAGCATTACATCAAGGGTAAAATCATCGTATATTGTTTTATCACCAAGGTTATCGAAAAACTTTCCGGACCCGTACCTAACATCGTAGCGAGATCTATCCACTGTAATAACGGCATGATAAGCACTTTTAACACGTTTTACATCAAAACTTACCGGGTTGGTTATTCCTTTGATGGTTAAATCTGCCTTTACTGTAGACATGTCATCTTTAAAAGCTGTGGCTTCCTTAATGACCAGCTTAGCCAACGGGTATTTTTCAACACCAAAAAAATCATCTGATTTCAGATGCCCTTCAAGTTTTTCTTTCATCCCCCCACTTAAATCTTCATTTACAAGTGAACTCATATCAATCAGAAATACACCTCCATTGATCGTTCCATTGTTCATATTCAAGGATCCACTTTTCAGTTTAATTGAACCATGGTGTTCCCCCGTTACTTTTTTCCCGTTCCATTGAATGGTTGTTTTTTCAATATTCACTTTTTTATCTTCTGCATGTACTGATAGTCCAACCATCAATAACAGTGCAATTGCTGTGTGCTTCATTGTTCTCATTTTATAACTATTTAAATTTATACTTATGTGTAAAAATCAATCTTAATACATGATTGCCTTTTTGTTTTTTTCATATGACATAACTGGTTCGTCATTCATTCAAATCTGGTTTATATCTCACAAAACGTTCTGGGAGCCATCACTATTACGCCCTTGATAAGAAATTTAAAGTTAATAAAAGCATTCATATCTAACACTCAAAACATTACCAATTACTTACCCCAAATACATCGACTCCTATCTCCCGCCAAAGACTATATCTGTAACAAATATCATTACAGTAATGTTCAAAAAAAATCAAATCATTTTCTCCAGAAAATCTTTGAGTGTCGTTTCTCTCAGTTTATTTTCAATTTCATTATCGATCTCCATATATAATTGATCCAACCATGAGTTAATTGACTTTCCTATTGGGCACTCATGGCTTGGTTCGTTCTTTGCAAAACTGAAAACATGCACTTTTTTGGTTGCCAAAAAAACATCCGACAGTAAAATTTCTGAGGCTGATTTTAACAATCTACTTCCTCCATGTTTTCCTTCTTTGCTTTCTACCAGACCAAAATGTTTTAAATTCCCCAATTCTTTTCGTACCAATACAGGATTAATGTTCAGACTCTCTGCCATATACTCTGAACTCTTCCATTTTTGAGGTTCCCAGGCTAAAATGGACAAAATATGAACTGATATGGCAAAATTTCCGTTTTTCATTTCCAAAATTATACTGCAATATTAAAAATTACAGTTTAGAATATCAAATAATTACAGGAGAATATTCAAGCCCCCCATTTCAAAAGTCATAAACAATGGCACAATAATAGCAAGTATCATCACATCGACTAAAGCTGATGCCTTAATCTTAAGCTGATGCTTAAATTACCAAAAGTAGAAAGTTAGGTGGGATGATAACTCAACAGTCATGATCATCAACACAAAAGGGATCTTTAGGATCCCTTTTACTTTATTACTTCACGTTCAACTTAAATTACTTTTTAACTGCTTCACGATTTCTGTGGCTTTATCCACATCCTGTTTCCGAACGTAAACATCAATTGCATACGGGGGGCCGGGATTTCCTCTCCCGGCTGTCATCCCATCACCAAAATCGTTTTGTACATGACAAGGAATTCCGGCATCTACGAGCTCACTCTTTAAGTGCCCAACCGAAATTTCACTTCCGGTAAAAATAAGTGCTAAATCTTTGTACCTGTTCATATTGCCTGTTTTTACGTTAAACCAAATTAAATATTAATATATCAATTCACCATGCCAAATTAAGCCTTGTTTAATTAAATAATTTTAAGGTAATATCATGGTAGTATCGTTTATAAACAACTTAATCAATGCGGTAAAAATCCATGTAGTCTGATGCGGTTTGCTTAAGTCAAGGTCGGGATCAAGCATAAATAAAAATTTAAGACATCATCGAATATAACAATAAAAATTCGAATAAGTACGGTGTTTCCAACAAAAAATATTCAGCTATGAATATTTAATAAATATGCTTTGAATTGTAAAACATTAACTGTATTTTGTTTCACTAAAGCAGCATTTACAATTCTCTACACCCGTTATAAAGCGCGCTGTTTTATCAGTTCTTTTACCGAATTAATAATAATAAATGTATGAATATTTTACACATAAGTGCTGAATGTTATCCTGCGGCCAAAGCCGGAGGACTTGCTGATGTAGTCGGTGCATTGCCTAAATATCAAAATTTGATTGGGCATAAAGCCTCCGTATTAATGCCCCATTATCACAACAAGTTTTTCTCTGCAAATGAATTTGAGGATGTTTATGAAGGGGAGGCTTTTCTGGGATATGTTCGGTTCTATTTTAAAGTGGTAAAGCTTAAAAAAAACAAGCTGGGGTTTGACCTGTTTATGATTGACATACCGGGTTTATTTGACAGGGAAGGTATTTACTCTTACAACGATGATACCGAACGTTTTGTGACTTTTCAGATCGCTGCAATTAACTGGATCGGTAGTTGGAAAAAAGTGCCTGATGTGATCCATTGTCATGACCAGCATACTGGTTTCATCCCTTTTATGATGTATCGGGTTGAATATTACAATCGTTTAAAAGACATCCCAACCGTATTTACTATTCACAACGGACAATATCAGGGACAGTTTGGGATGGATAAGTTAGGTTACATACCGCCATTTCATTCATTTTACAATGGTTTAATTGAATGGGGCGGCGCGATCAATCCTTTAGCATCGGCAATAAAATGTGCATGGAAAGTAACAACAGTTTCACCATCCTATATGGAAGAAATATCTCATTCGATGAAAGGTCTGGAAGGACTTCTGAGAATGGAGAAAGGCAAATCCACAGGCATTTTAAACGGGATTGACACAGACGTATGGAATCCGGCAACGGATAAAATGCTGGTATCAAACTACACAGCAGAGAACGCGGCAGAAGGAAAAGCAGCCAATAAAGCATGGCTTTGTGAGGAGTTTAATCTGGATCCTGAAAAACCACTTTTTGCCTTCATAGGCAGACTGGTTGAAGAAAAAGGAGCAGATGTGATGCCTGATGCGTTTTATCAGGCTCTTTATCATAGTCCGGGGGAGCAGAACATCCTGGTTCTGGGTTCAGGGAACGGGGATACTGAGCATGCGTTGTGGAAACTGGAAGAGTTGTTCAAAGGCAATTATTGTTCCTACCTTGGTTACAACGAAAAACTCTCTCATGTGATTTATGCAGGTGCCGACTTTTTATTAATGCCTTCAAGGGTAGAACCCTGTGGATTAAATCAATTGTATGCCTTGCGTTATGGAACAGTTCCAATTGTTCGCAGAACAGGAGGCCTTAAGGACACTGTAATTGACATTGGTGATGACGGATTTGGAATCTGCCATGATGAGTGCAGCTCCTGGGACATTCAGTTCTCCATTAACCGGGCAAAAGAGCTATACAACGACAGGGTGCGTTTTAATAAAATTCAACAGCGAATTATGCAATTAGATCACTCCTGGGAAAAGGCAGCTATGGATTACGTGAATTTATATAAAACCTTAAAGTAATAGTAATATGAAGAAAAAAGTTTTAGCGATCATTTTAGGCGGTGGACAAGGTTCAAGACTTAAACCATTGACATCCACACGTTCTAAGCCAGCGGTTCCTGTAGCAGGAAAGTACCGATTGGTGGATATTCCCATATCAAACTGTATTAATTCAGGCATTCGAAAAATGTTTGTTCTGACGCAGTTTAATTCGGCTTCATTAAACCGGCACATTAAGGACAGTTATCAGTTTGGTTTATTCAGCGACTCCTTTGTTGATATTCTTGCAGCAGAACAAACACCACAGAGCGGAACCTGGTTTCAGGGGACGGCTGATGCTGTTCGCAAAAGTATGAAACACATTGTCAATTATGATTTTGACTATTGCCTGATCCTTTCTGGCGACCAGTTGTATCAAATGGACTTCAATGCAATGCTTGAAGAACACATCAAAAAAGAAGCTGACATAACGCTGGCAACTTTACCGGTTATCGAAAAGGAAGCATCAGAATTTGGTATTCTTAAAACGGACGAGCATAGCTTTATAACTGAATTTATCGAAAAGCCTGCACCTGAAATATTACCGGAATGGACCTCGGATGTAAGTGAAGAAATGAAGAAAGCCGGTAAGAATCATCTGGCCTCAATGGGGATTTACCTTTTCAACCGCGATTTGCTTGTTCAACTGATGGATGATGAAAGTACCACAGATTTTGGAAAAGAGATCATTCCTCAAGCGATCAAAACAAAAAGAGTATTGAGCTACCAATACGAAGGTTATTGGACGGACATTGGAAATATCGAATCATTTTTTGATGCAAATTTGCACTTGACAGACGATATTCCATCATTCAATTTATTTGACAATCAGAATTTCATTTATACCCGTGCACGCTTACTGCCGCCTTCGAAAATAACGGGCACAACCCTTGACAAAACTGTAGTTTCTGATGGCTGTATTATACATGCAAGTAGAATTGAGCATTGCCTGATAGGAATCCGATCCAGAATTGGAAAAGGATCGGTCATAGAGAACTCCATCATTATGGGAAGTGACTATTATCAGGATCTTGCTGAACTTGAAGGAGACCCTGCTTCTTGTAAAATAATGGGAATAGGGGAAAGATGCTATATCAACAACACCATCGTAGATAAAAATTGTTCCATTGGTAACGATGTGCGCATCAACGGAGGAAAACATCTAGCTGATGTGGATACGGCCGATTATACGATCCACGACGGAATTGTAATTATTAAGAAAGGGGCATGCATTCCGGAAGGATTTACCTTATAAACTTTTCAAATTAATAATACTGTAAGGCGTGGAACTTTGTTCTGCGTCTTTTTTTTTGCCCTCGCTTTGGGAAACCTAAATAATGAACTATGTTATGCGGGATTTAGCTTAAAAATATTTCAGTAATTCTGAGGGATTTCGTAAATTACATAAACAACGAATTATTTTAAGAAAATACAATTCAGTATTGCTTTGGAACAGGTACTGTTCAGAAACTCTATCAACTCAATTTAAAGAGTCTGCTTTACAGGATGCGTACAACACGAATCAAACCTTAAGCACGTATCCTTGAAAATATTTACTAACCTAAGAAAAAAATTATGATTTGTACAAACAAGCATACGGTAGCCATCATATTAGGAGGTGGACGTGGCACAAGACTGAAACCCCTCACCTCTACCCGATCAAAACCAGCTGTGCCGGTTGCAGGCAAATATCGTCTGGTAGATATCCCAATATCCAATTGCATTAATTCAAACATCAACAGAATATTTGTCTTAACACAGTTCAATTCGGCCTCCTTGAACAGACACATAAAAAACAGTTACAATTTTAGCTTGTTCTATGATTCATTTGTGGACATACTTGCGGCTGAACAAACCCCACAAAGTAAAACATGGTTCCAGGGAACAGCCGATGCCGTGCGGAAAAACATGAAACACATTATCAACTATGACTTTGATTATTGTCTGATACTTTCCGGAGATCAGCTTTACCAAATGGATTTTAGTATCCTGATTGAAGAACATAAAAGGAAAAAGGCAGACATCACACTTGCCACTTTACCGGTCACGAAGAAAGAAGCGATTGATTTTCGGATCTTAAAAACTGATTCAAATGGATGGATCACTGATTACATAGAAAAACCTGAATCCAGGATATTACCTGAGTGGACATCTGAAGTTGGTGAAGAACAGAATAACTCAGGCAAGAATTACCTTGCATCCATGGGGATTTATGTTTTTAATCGTGAAATACTCCTCAACATCCTAAAAAATGAATCAATCATTGATTTTGGAAAAGAAATTATCCCGCAGGCCATTAAAAATCATCAGGTTTTTAGTTTTCAGCACAAAGGATATTGGACAGACATCGGAAGTATCAATGCGTTTTTTAAAGCCAATCTCAAATTCACAGAAATAATTCCAGACTTCAACTTATTCAACAAGCAAAGTATCATTTACACTCGGGCACGCTTACTGCCACCTTCTAAAATTATCAACACAAAACTAAAAAAAACGATTATTTCTGAAGGCTGCATCATCTCTGCCAGTCGTATTGAACATTCACTAATTGGACTTCGTGCTATCATAGGGAAGGACACAGTGATCGAGAATTCTATTATTATGGGGAGCCATTACTATCAGGAACAAATAAAACAGGAGCCCACCAAGGGTCCTTGCAATTTTTTTGGCATTGGAGAGCGGTGTTATATTAACAATGCCATTATTGATAAAAACTGTGTGGTTGGTGATGATGTTCATATTAATGGAGGCAAGCATCTGGATGATTGTGACAATGAACTCTACTCTGTTCGCGATGGCATTGTTATCATCCCCAAAGGAGTCTGTCTCCCAAATGGTTTTACCCTGTAGTTTTATTCCATTTATTTGGGGGATTGATGTGCCGGAAGCATGCCTGCCCGTTTACATTTTGAGCATTCATTTCGGTGCACATTGATGGCGCCACCGCAATGAACGCAACGCCACCGACTTTGTTCCTTGCGAATAAAAGATATCACACCGTATGCCTTGATATAGGCAAGATTATCCAACATGCTCATGTTATATTTTTCACTGTAGCGTTTATCCAGTCGTTTTAATCGTGCACAAGGAAAAATCTCACAATCATAGCAAAAACTTGATGTGGTTTCCTTCAGATGAGCGCAATTTCTAATCACACAACGTTCACAGGATTTGCCACGCACATTATCACTCCAGCATCCGCCACATTGATTGTGACCGCGTAAATAGGCCATGCAAATTCCACAATTCATTCCGCATGGTGCAATCAGATCTTTATTTAAGTTTTCGCTCATGACCGAAAAATGCAAGTGATACAATTTACGGATAAAAATGGAGTATTACCAACAGATGCGTTTGCCAGCAAACATGCAAAATCTAAATGTCAAAATATTTCCGGATCATGGCAAGTAATTTCTCCTTTTGAATGGGTTTGGAGATATAATCAGTGCAACCTGCATTTATGGCCTTTTCCCGGTCTCCAACCAATCCAAAAGCCGTTTGAGCAATGATTACAATATCCTTATTAAATTTGCGTATTTTTTCTGTCGCTTCATAGCCATCCATTTCAGGCATCTTAATGTCCATCAGAACCAAATCAATGTCGGGGTTAGCCTTACAAATTTCAATGGCTTTTGCCCCATCGTTTACCTTAATTCGTTCCTTAAAATATTTTTTCAGAACAATTTCAATAAACATTTCTGACTCCTCATCGTCTTCCACAATGAGTAACTTCAATTTCTTTTCCGATGGATCATC
>JBFHER010000064.1:0-16232 GCA_041584055.1 Bacteroidales bacterium | reverse complement strand
GTATACCAATGAACTTTCAAAACTTCTAAAGGCAAATCAAATTTGTATAGAACACAGGTATTTCAACGAAAGTACACCGGAAAATGCCGATTGGAAATTCCTAACAACCCGCAATGCCGCATACGACCATCACCGCATAAATCAAATGTTTAAGCAAATTTATAAGGAAAAGTGGATCGCAACAGGAATTAGCAAGGGAGGTCAAACCGCGATTCTTTATAAGTATTATTTTCCCGATGATGTGGATATCAGTGTGCCCTATGTTGCACCTGTCAATTTTGGTGTTGAGGATGGTCGCCACGAGCTATTTCTCAATGCTGTATCCTCGAAAAGTGACCGTGAAAAAGTGCAGGCATTTCAAATAGAAGTTCTGAAGCGCAGGGATAAACTGCAAAGTTATTTCGATAAATATTGTGAAGAAGAAAAGTTAAGCTTCCAGATTCCCCTGGATGAAGTGTATGATTACAGTGTTCTGGAGTACGCTTTTGCATTTTGGCAGTGGGGTGACGATGTGAATCGCATTCCTTCGCCTGCAGCAAATGATTCAACGATTCTGCGTCATTTTCTGGAGGTGAGCAACCCTGATTATTTCTCTGTAGAAGGAACAAAGCCAATTCTTTCCTTCTTTATTCAGGCTGCACACGAACTGGGTTATTATGGCTACGATACAGCCCCCTTTAAAGAATGGCTGAAAATTAAGTCCTCAAAAGATTACCTGTCGATGGTGTTTTTACCGGATAATGTGTCCTTGCGCTGGAAAAGGACCATGCGTAAATGTGATCGAAAAGTGCAGCGTGATGGCAACAACATGTTATACATTTATGGTGAATACGATCCATGGTCTGCAACGGGTATTGAACTCAACGGAAAAACAAATGCCCTGAAGCTTGTAAAGCCGGGCGGAAGTCATCGGACACGCATTTATAATCTTCCTGAGGATATGAAACAACAGGCCATGGATTCTTTGAATGTTTGGCTGGCGAGATGAATTTAAAGTGCATGGAATTATGAGTCAAACGATTCTTCTTGGATCAACATACTTGGGACCGGTTCAGTATTTCCAAAAAATTGTTTCCGGAAAAAAAATTGTGATTGAACAATACGATCATTACACGAAGCAGACCTATCGGAACAGGTGTGATATTTATTCATCAAACGGAAGACTTTCTTTGACCATCCCGGTAGTAAAGGGGCGCGAACGAAAAAAAGCGATGAAAGATGTCAGGATTGCTTATGATGAAGACTGGCAGGGAAATCACCTGAAAGCACTGACCGCCGCCTACAAAAGTTCTCCGTTTTTTGAATATTATATGGATGATCTACTGCCTTTTTATACGCAAAAGTGGGATCTGCTTTTGGATTTTAACCGTGCTTTACTGGAAGCAATTTTGAAAAATATTGAAGGCGAATTTGCGATTGCTTATTCAAATGAATTTATGGAAGCCGGTGCTGCGCTTGATTTTAGAGATGCGATCAATCCAAAGAAAGACTTTTTAACCGCAGATCCTGATTTTAAGATCAAAGAATACCGACAGGTTTTTACCGCAAAGTCAGGTTTTCTTCCTAACCTAAGCATCATAGATTTGCTTTTTAACAAAGGACCGGAGGCAATCTTTTTCTTGTCGGCCGAAGGGAGGATGCCGTCTGAAGCGGTCCGATGAGCGCCCTCAATCTCTATTCAGCTTCACAAGATGGGCAGTTAAAAGAGGGCAATGCGTTGCGCGTTATATGATTTCTGAGACACTTTTTCCTATAATGACTAAGGAGAGCAGAATCCGTCAAAGGCGAGATGAAGTGGCTGCGGGTGAGATAGAAACGAAGTGAGTCTATTCATCGAAAATATCCCCTCTTTCATCGAAAAAAGTTGATGCTTCATAAGATGAGACTTAATTTTAGATCAAACAAAAATTTAAAGTCATGAAAACACTGAAGTCAAAACAAATGTTGTTATTTATTACGGCCATATTGGTGATGATTCCCGGATGTGTCGTTATCTCATTTTATCCACTTTACGAGAAAGAAGATTTGTTTAATAACGAGTTGTTGACGGGGAATTGGATTGATGGGGATTCAACCATTTGGAATTTTCAACATCCAACACACAAAGTAAAGGGCCAACTTGTTATCAAAGACAGCGCTGGATATGTGTTAAAACTCAACTACAAAGATTCAGTTGCTGATAAGTCAAGTTTTGACGTGAACCTGATTGACCTTGAAGGGACTTTTTACCTTGACTTTTATTTAAATGATTATGCCCCACGTGGAAATAATGATGAGCTTTATTTGTATGATTTACATGTTTTGCCCGTACACACTTTCGCCAGAATAAAACATTTGGGCGATAGTGCTTTGATAGAATGGATGAATCCGGATTGGTTGGAAAAGCAATTTAAGGAGAATAAAATCAGGATCCGACATGAAAAGAACGAAAATAACATACTCCTGACAGCATCACCAAAGGAGATTCAAAAGTTCCTCCTGAAGTACGGACATGAAGAAGACGTGTTTGAAATGGATATGAAACTCTTTCGGCTGAAACATGAGTAGAATCTCAATGTTTACCTACCGTGATGTGGTCCAGAACAGAATTCTTCAACACATTTTGTTCTGGATTGCTTCATTTGTGGTGCTGGTTTATATTTTCAAAGTGTCTGTGCGTCCTGCAAAGATCGACTTTATTTACACTTTCTTTTTTATGTTACCTTTGGTTGGGGTTGTATATGTCAATTCTATTTTATTGATTCCCAGGGTCTTGTCTCGCAGGTACTACATTCAATATGTATTTTGGCTGGCGCTGTTGTTTTTTTTAGGTAGTTTTTTTTACCTGCGACTATTTGTTGACTGGATCGATGTCATCTTACCAGATTATTTTTTTGTGGCATATTACAATGCATTTGATTACCTTTTGTTTTTAGGTATTTTTCTTTTCGTCAGCTCGCTTTTGAAACTGGCTAAAAGTTGGTTTAAAATGATAGAGCTTGAAAAAGAAAATCAACGCTATGCCTTGAAAGCATTGCAATCAAAAGTGAATCCGCACTTCTTTTTTAATTCTCTGAATACCCTTTATGGTATGTCGCTTAAAAAGGATGCTGATTTACCGGAAACCATTTTATCGCTGTCGGATTTAATGCGTTATTCTTTATACGAGGCCGATAAAGAAAAAGTATCATTGGATGATGAAGTCCGGTTTCTTCGCAACTACATGCATCTTCAGCGAAGGCGCATCTCTAAGCCAGAAGCTGTGACATTCAATGTTATTGGGGATGTACAGGAGGAATTTGTTGCACCACATATCTTTTTAAGTTTCATCGAAAATGCCTTTAAGCATCACGGGGATAGCAAAGATCCTTCCTTTGTTATTTTTGTGGAACTTCGCGTAGAGAAAAGTAAATTATGTTTTAAATGTCAGAACTCAGTGCTTGGAAATATTGTGTCGGGAAATGGAGAAGGATTGGGACTTGAAAATACAAAACGTCGGCTGAAACATCTTTATCCCGGGAAACATCAGATTAAGATAATCAGGGAGGACAAATTATTTTCCGTATATTTAGATCTGATATTTTAGCATTCAATGAATACCGTTAGCTGCATTGTTGTTGAGGACGAGCCCATGGCCCGGAATATACTGTTTGAATATATTCAGGAAGTGAAAGGCCTTAATTTGCTGGGGATGTTTGAGAATGCAAAGGATGCATTAAGTTTTCTACAGGAACACAAGGTGGAGCTCCTATTTTTAGATGTTAATCTGCCTGACCTGTCCGGCATTGACCTGTTTCGTTCTTTGAGTCAGGCTCCAAAAGTAATCTTTGCCACCGCACATCACGAATTTGCTGTGGAGGGGTTTGAATTAAATGCAGTGGATTATCTTTTAAAGCCTTTTTCGTTTCAGCGGTTTTTAAAGGCTGTAAACAAGGCCTTTAGTCAGATAAATATAATGGGTGAGGAGCGTATTTCTTCCCGAATCAGCCTGAAGTCAGGAAAAACGTACTATTCTTTGGAACAAGAGAAGATTTTATATGTTGAAGGATGTGGTGATTATGCAATCGTTAAGTCAGACGATAATCAGGTATTGGTACATACGACCTTGAAGGAACTTGAAAAGATCTTATTTCCCTTCGGATGTAGACGCATCCATCGTTCTTTTATTGTTAATCTCAACAGGGTGGATACAGTCAGTCGAAAAACAGTTTCAATCGGGGAAAAAGTATTGCCGGTGGGGAGTAAGTATATAAATGAATTGTCGAAACATTTAAGTTTAAATTTTGATGAAAACAAAGGATAAAATAAGATGGGGGATCATCGGATGTGGTGATGTTACTGAGATGAAGAGTGGACCAGCGTTTTATAAGTTGGACAATAGCGAGTTGCTGGCCGTGATGCGAAGGGATCTTGTGAAGGCCGGATCCTATGCGAGCCGACATCATGTGAAAGAATATTACAGTGATGCACAAAAGATAATAAACCACCCCAAAATTGATGCTGTTTATATCGCAACACCTCCATCTACACACAAGGAATATGCCATTGCTGCCATGGAGGCTGGAAAGGATGTGTATGTTGAAAAGCCCATGGCCTTAGATGCAACCGAATGTGAAGAGATGATTGCGGCATCATTAAAATTCAACAAAAAACTTTTTGTGGCTTATTACAGACGGTACCTTCCCGGATTTTTAAAGGTGAAAGAGTGGGTGGATTCTGGTGCCATCGGCTCCGTTCTTTCGGGCCGTGTTTTTATGTTGAAGGAGGCCTCGGAACAACCTGATAAATTGCCATGGCGCGTAATCCCTGAGATAGCCGGTGGCGGACATTTTGTAGATCTTGCTTCCCATCAGATAGATCTGTTCAATTTCATTTTTGGGAATGCAATAAAGGTCACCGGGCATGCAAGCAATAGGGCTGGGATATATCCATCAGAAGACACCGTTGCTGCATTTCTGCAGTATCCGAATGATGTGGTTGTCACCGGTCACTGGTCTTTTTGCTCATTTAGAAATGAAGACACAATGGAGATCATCGGCACGGATGGCATCATTCGTTTTAGTGGTTTCGGACACGCCCCCGTTGAACTGATAAGGAAAGAAGGCACCATTCAGTTTCCATATCAGAATCCACAGCATATTCAACAAAATCTGATAGAAGCAGTGAATATGGAGCTGCAAGGAGGAGCGCCCTGTAATTCCACGGGAGAATCTGCGATTCAGGCCAGCTATGCGATGGATGCCATTTTAAAGTCCTATTGTTCACCGCGAGATCAATAATTCAACTACTTTTCTTTAGCCCTTGCCTTAGAAGAATATTTGACTTAAATTTGCGGCCAAATACAAATAAGTTCTTTTAAATATGGTCAACAGGAGGTTGTTACGGGTGAAAATAGTTCAGGTGCTCTATTCTTACTCAAAGTCAGAAGGAAAAACCTTAAACAATGCAGAAAAAGAGTTGTTTTTTAGCATTGATAAGACATACGAGTTGTATCATTATTTTTTACTTCTTGCCATTGATGTCACAGAATATGCAAGAAAAAAGATTGAGCAGAACAAATCAAAGAAATTACCCACAGAGGCTGATCTGAATCCAAATACGCGTTTTATCGACAATCGTGTCATCTCTCAACTTGGGCAAACACTTGCGTTTACAAAATACATGAATCAACACAAATTATCCTGGGTCAATCACCCGGAATTGATTCGTGATGTTTTTAAGATAATTGCGGCATCCGATATTTACACTGAATACATGGAAGCAGCCCACGACTCTTACGAAGAGGACCGTCGTCTGTGGGTTCGCATTTTTAAGAAGATTATTCCCGAGATTGAGGCCATTGGAGATGTGTTGGAAGAATTGAGTATTTATTGGAACGATGATGCTGACCTGGTGTTAAGTATGTTGCAGAAAACCATTAAGCGTTTTGATCAGTCAAAAGGTGAAGATCAGGATTTACTACCTTTGTTCAAAGATCTGGATGACATTGGGTTTGCAAAAACCTTGTTCAGGGATGCGGTTTTAAATGCAGAAAAGTATCAGGCGATGATTCATCAGGCCGCAAAGAACTGGGATGTGGATCGTTTGGCATACATGGACATCCTGATTATGCAGGTTGCCATCTCTGAAGCAATAAACTTCCCAAATATTCCTATCAAAGTCAGCTTGAATGAGTACATTGACATTGCCAAGTTTTACAGTACCCAAAAAAGTGGTGTGTTTGTAAATGGCGTGCTGGATAAAATATTTGCTGATCTGACAAAAGATGGCGTGATAAATAAAAGTGGCAGAGGTTTGTTGCAATAAAATAAATCGTAATTTTGTGCGGTAAGAAAATCAAATTAAATAAAAGGATATGAATCTATTTGGAGTAATAATGCAGTTAGGGGGTGATGCTGCTGGTGGAGGCATGAACGGGCTGTTAATGATGGCACTTGTTTTTGTAGTTCTCTACTTTTTTATGATCAGACCTCAGGTAAAAAAGCAAAAAGAAGTGAAAAAGGCACGGGAAGCAATGAAAGCTGGTGACAAAGTGGTTACTGCCGGAGGCCTTTACGGAAAAATTAAAGAGATGAAAGATACAACTGTGCTCATCGAAATCGCCGATGGCGTTAAGGTAACGGTTGATAAAAATTCTGTTTTTGCACAAGCATCAGATATGCAGCAAAAATAAGATTTGATAAAATGTAATTGCCGGGCCGGGATTTCTTCCCGGCCTTGTTTTTTTTGGTGCATAGAGTATTTTGATTAACAGTCGCTATTAGCTACATTTGTGTGGCATGAAACAGGCTTTTAAATGGCAGATCTGAGCTCATATTTGAATAAAGGAATAAAACTATTTGATCCACTGATTGCTTTTGTGAAACGATTGCACATTCAGAAGGATTTTCATGTTTTTTTTCTCTTCCTGTTGCTTTCTGCATTCTTTTGGCTGCTAAAGGCTTTGCGTGAGGACTATGATTACACGTTGGATTATCCCATCGCTTATGAAAAAGTACCTGACCAAATTGTGCTTGAAGGAGAACAACCCAGGACCATTGAACTTAAAATTAAGGACACGGGTTTTCAACTTTTGCGTTATTCCACCAGTCGAAGACTCGTTGAGTTGGATATTAATATTGAACGTTTGTTGAGCCGGTCAGGTCGCAGGTTGAATGCAAATAATTCCTTTGTCCTCACGGCTGATTACGAAGATGAATTAAAACATAATCTCGCCACAACAACTTCCATTTTAGAGATTAAACCAGATACCCTGCATGTAAGTTATTCAAGGCAGGTGCGCAAGGTGGTGCAGGTTCGCTTAAATGGGCGTTTGGAACCTGCTCAACAAAGGATTCTGAATGGTGCCATTCAGATTGTACCCGACTCGGTTGAGATTTATGGACCAGAACGAAAGCTTGATACCATTCAGTTTGTTTATACACAGGGACAGGACTTTGTGAAACTGAAAGATACGCTTGTGAGGAACATCGCCCTGGAGTCAATAGATGACATCCGAATCTCTAGAAAACGGGTGAATGTGATTATTCCTGTGGAGATGTTTACCGAAAAAGTGGTGGAGGTTCCGGTGCGAGGTACCAATTTCCCGGACTCACTATATCTCAGAACCTTTCCGGGAATGGCAAGTGTTTCATTTTTTGTCGGGATTAGCCGGTTTCAGGAAATAGATGCTTCAATGTTTGATGTAACCGTGGATTATTCTCTTATAAAAAACGGTGTGAGTGGAAATGTTCCCTTAAGCGTTACGTCTAGCTATGAGTATATTTCAAACCTGCGCGTGGCTCCTGATAACGTTGTTTATTTGCTTGAATTAAAAGATTAACTGTAATGGTTGTTGGAATAACTGGCGGAATAGGTTCTGGCAAAAGCACACTGGCAGCCATTTTGAGGGTGCTGGGTTATCCTGTGTACAATTCTGATTTGCGATCCAGAGATATTGTGAACGCAAATGGCCAGGTGATGTGGCAAATCAAAGAGGTGTTTGGGGAAAAGATCTATAAAAACGATGTGTTGGATCGTAAACTGTTGGCAGACATTGTTTTTAATGATGCATCAAAACTGCAGATTCTGAATGGCATAATTCACCCGGCGGTAGCTGATGATTTTATTGCCTGGAAGCGGTCTCAAAAACATGACTTGATGTTTAAGGAGGCCGCAATCCTTTTTGAAAGTGGTGCGTACCGCATGATGGACAAGGTTGTTTCGGTGACTGCACCAGAGGCATTAAGAATTAAAAGGGTAATGCGGCGGGACCGCGTGAGCATAGATATCGTGAAGTCGCGAATGGCGAATCAGTGGTCCGATAGCGAGCGGGAAAAGTTAACAGATTATATTATTTATGCGGATGATAAACAATTACTCATTCCGCAGGTTTTAGAACTTATCAATAAATTAAAAAAAACAGTCGAATGGGAAGATCAAGTTGGATAGGAGGTGCACTTGGATTTGTACTCGGTGGAGGCCCCTTAGGTGCCATTGTTGGCGCGGGTCTTGGGTATTTGGTGGATGAGATGAGAGGTGCAAAAACACAGACTCGGACGCAAAGGGGTACACAAGGTTCATACCGCAGGAGTCAAACGATCAGAGGTGATTTTAATATTTCATTTCTTGTGTTGATCGCCGCAATTATGAAAGCGGACGGGAGGGTTCTTAAGTCTGAACTTGAATTTGTAAAGGCACAATTGAACAGAATGCTGGGGCCACAGAATGCACCTGAGGCAATCCGAATGTTGGGAGATTTGCTCAAACAGGAAATTCCTGTACAGGATGTGTGTCTGCAAATTGGACGAAACATGGATATCGCATACAGACGCGAAATGTTGCATCTCTTATTTGGGATCTCTGCTGCAGATGGTCAAATCGACAATATGGAATTGAACCTCTTGCGATATATGGCAGGATGGATGCGACTGTCAGAAGCTGATTTTAATTCAATAAAATCAATGTTCTTTACAAATGGGTCCGGTAACTGGGCCTACGATGTGTTGGAAATTAAAAGAGAGGCCACAGATGATGAGGTTAAAAAGGCCTACCGTTCAATGGCCAGAAAATACCATCCTGATAAGGTAAGTCACCTGGGAGCGGAGTTTGCTGAAAAGGCAAAGGAGAAGTTCCAGAAGGTAGGAGAAGCATTTGAAAGCATAAAAAAGGAGCGTGGAATCAAGTAAAAAAGCAAACAAATAATTTGTTTTTATAAAGGTCAGAGTGTTACCTTTACCGCCCATAAAATTTAGAAGTATGTTAAAAGGAATATTATCCATATCGGGAAAACCCGGATTGTATAAAATGTTGTCTCAGGGCAAAAACACCATTATTGTTGAGTCTTTGACGGATGGGAAACGCATGCCGGCACATTCTTACACAAAGATTATTGCATTGGAAGACATTGCAATATTTACAGATCAGGAAGATGTGCCATTGGCAGATGTGCTTAAGAACGTCTATGAAAAAGAAAATGGCGGCGCATGCATCAATCCTAAAAAAGCTTCATCCGATGAATTGAAAGCTTATTTCGAGGAAATCCTGCCTGACTATGACAGGGATAGGGTGTATGTTTCTGATATGAAGAAGTTATTTACCTGGTACGAAACACTTCGCGAACACAATCTGCTGAATTTCACTGAGGATGAAGAAGGTGCCGACGAAACCTCTGAAGAAACAAAAGATGACGCTCCTAAGCAGGACAACGCTGAAGCGTAGTGTTATTATGAAATAAAGAAGAAGGGATGTTCATTTGAGCATCCCTTTTTTTATCAGAATGATGAAATATCAACAGTGAATGAAAAGTGATTAGATGTTGCTGCAAGATGATAACGCGCAGAACCATAACTGATTTTAAAACGTTTGAGTTTTAATCCGAATCCCCAGGAAACACCTACAGTGGATTGATTGTTTTCATTTGCCAGTTCATAACGCCGCTGGAAATTATAACCTGCAGCAATGTAGAAGTTGCTGAACGGAACAAACTCAACGCCTACCACTGCATGGCGAAGTAAATTGTTTCCAAAAGAAATTTCATCTTCGTCCGTTGCAAATTGCGATGTGGAGCTTATTCCGGTAGTATAACTTAAATCCGGTGTTTGAAGATGGGTGGCGGTCAATGAAAAACGAAATGGCGCATGCGCCAGTTTCTGAGTTACCCCTGCCATGATCTCAAATGGCATCTTTTCAAAATTATTGTCAGCATACGTGGTGATCTGCGTTCCAAAGTTTTTAAAGACAAGACCGGCAGAAAACAACTTTTGAGGGTCGTAATAATTTAAGCCGGCATCAAATACCAATCCATAGGAGGCGTACTGTTCAAAGGAGGAAAAGATTTGCTTGAGGTTAATACCAACGTTCCATTTATGGGTGATGGGATAGGACCAGATTATGCCCAGTGCAGACTCCTGTGCTGTAAAGGTGCCCAGCTCAACACCTGTGTCATCAGTCTGGTCAAAGTCTCCGTAATGAATGTATTGAACTCCTATGGCAAGTGTTCCAAATTCTCCGATGTCTTTTGCAAAAGCAGCATAACCGAAATTTAAATCTGCCAGGTAATTTATGTAATTAATGCTTAACTGCAAATTCATTGTATCTCTTAATAGGGCAGGATTATTATATGCCATCCCCAGGTCAGTAGAAAAATGAGATACATTTTTCCCTCCAAGTGAACCTACATGCGCAGAACTTGGAAGGTTAAGGAATTCATATGTGTTCTCTCCTTTTTGAGAATAAGCCATGCTCGCCAGGAAGAACAAAAATAGGATGCAAAGGAATCTCATTAACATGTTTTAAAGAACAAACGAAAATAGAATAATTTTATTCTTTAACGTTCTTTTTATCTTTATAATTCTCGATGTGCAATAAAAAGCGCCGTCTCACCAAAGGCGGACGGCGCTTCCAAAGGCTATAAATTTTTTACATGAAAAACTTCAAAATAAAGAGTGCAGCAAGGATGTACATTACGATTGAAATGTCTTTTGCTTTCCCGGTAAAGAGTTTTAAAAGGACGTAACTCAACATACCAAATACAATGCCTTCTGCAATTGAGAACGTCATTGGCATCATAATCATTGTTAAGAATACAGGGATGGTTTCTGTGAAGTCATCCATTTTTATTTTACTGATAGGAGACAACATCATCGCTCCAACCAGAATTAACGCTGGCGCTGTTGCAGCACCCGGAATCATCAGAAAGATGGGTGAAAGGAACAGGGCGAGTAAAAATAATACGGCTGTGGTTAGAGACGTAAGACCTGTACGACCTCCCTCAGCAACACCAGCTGCACTTTCAACATAGGTTGTTACAGTTGATGTTCCAAGAATGGCACCAACAGTTGTGCCGATGGAGTCAGCAAACAGTGCCTGCTTTACTCTTGGAATTTGACCATCTTTACTTAACATATTTGCTTTGTCAGAAACACCAATAAGGGTGCCTACAGTGTCGAACATATCCACAAACAGGAAGGTGAATAAAATGATAAGCATATCAATGGTTAAAATTTCAGACCATTCAAATTGGAAAAAGATGGGGCCTAGCGATGGTGGCGCAAAATCAAAACTTCCCGGCAATTGTGTCACACCGAAAGGCAGACCAAGCAATGTGCCACCCAGGATGCCGATCAATAATGCTCCTTTTACCTTGAGAGCCAATAGTACGCCTGTCACAATCAAGGTCAGCAAGGCAACCAGGGGAGCAGCATCTTTGGCAATCTCTGTGATGCTTCCAAGGCTAACAAAGGTTGCTGGATTGTCAACAACGATGTTGGCATTTTTTAGACCGATAAAGGCGATAAATAAACCAATACCAACGGAAATGGCATGTTTTATATTGTTTGGAATGGCATTGATTATCAATTCACGAATATTGAATACCGTGAGTAAGATAAAAATAATCCCCTCCAGAAATACGGCGGTTAAAGCAAATTGCCAGCTGTGACCCATGCCAAGACAAACGGTAAAAGCAAAAAATGCATTTAACCCCATTCCTGGTGCAAGTGCAAAAGGAAGTTTTGCCCAAAGCGCCATCACCAGCGTTCCTACGGCAGCAGAAAGAGCAGTTGCGGTAAACACAGCGCCCTGATCCATGCCTGCAGCACTCAAAATTCCAGGGTTAACAGCCAAAATATAGGCCATGGTCATAAAAGTGGTAATCCCTGCAACAACCTCGGTGCGAGGTGTTGTGTTATTCTTCTTTAATTGAAAAAACTTTTCAAACATGATGGTTGTTTTTTTAGATTAAAATGTCCATTTGGCGCCAAGGGTTGGGAGTGCTTTGAATCCAACCATTCCCCCGAAATCATACGATAATTCAACTTCACCACCTAAAGAAAAGTGTTTGTTGAAGTTATACCACAATTGAGGTTCAGATAAGAATATGTACTCGGAGCTTTGGAAATCGGATACAAAATTATCACTGGATACAGTATGATCTTCTTTCCAGAAATCTGCAAATCCTGAGAAAGTTACTTTTCCGTCAAGCCAGTTTGCAAACCATACAGCTGTCAGCTGAAAGTTATGTGGTTTATCAGTGGGTGTTCCTGTGATGTATTTGTACATGGCCATAAAGGTTAAGCCATAGCTGAAATCTTTTGCCAAATAGGTGTATGAAGGACCAACAAGGTAAGAGTTAACAAAAGAAAGTGAATTTGTTAATCCGCCATTGTATTCTATGTGAGCAGAAACTGGTGCATCCCAGAACTTTAATTCGCGTGCGATCTCCCAATAATTTAATGTGATTTCTCCATCAGGGCCATTGTAGTCTGCATCGATAAAGAAAAATGTATTTCCCCAATCATCGACTTTAAACATTTCAACCGTAGAGGTCGCATGGCCCCGGTCAAAATCATAATGGAGTTGAACATTTTGTGCCATTGTTGCACCTGAAAATAAAATTAAAGCAAGCGTTAAAAATTTGTTTTTCATCGTGTGATGTGTTTAGTTAATGACTAATGTTTGTTGAAGCTTCAAAAGTAAACTTTGACAATTATTTTTAGATGTGTTTTGACGAAGAGTTATTAATGGTTTTCAACAATTGTTAACAACTCTTAGGACCTGGTGGCAAAGGATTTGATTTACACATTCTCTTAAATGCGACTGATTCTGTAGAATAAACAGGTTTGAAGCCTTTGTAAAAAAGACTACATTTGTTTTTAAACATAGATCTTGCGATGGTTCTAAATTATATATGGATTGGTTTTTTCCTGATAGCATTCGTGGTTGCCCTGGCGAAACTTATTTTTTTTGGAGATGTTGAGGTGTTTCCTCAATTGGTGAAAGCAACCTTTGATTCTGCAGAAACAGGTTTTACTGTATCATTGGGATTGACCGGTGTATTAACGCTTTGGCTTGGACTGATGAAGGTGGGTGAAAAGGGGGGCGTCGTTGCTGTTTTTGCGCGACTGATCGGACCTTTTTTTAGGAAGATATTTCCTGATTTGCCGGCCAATCATCCTGCTTATGGAAGTATGACCATGAACATTGCAGCCAACATGCTTGGACTGGACAATGCTGCTACACCCATGGGCTTAAAAGCCATGAAGGAAATGCAGGAGTCGAATAAAACAAAGGACACAGCGTCCAATGCCATGATCATGTTTCTGGTGCTGAATACCTCGGGTCTGACCATCTTGCCAATCAGTGTGATGGTTTATCGTGCTCAGTTTGGTGCTGTCGACCCAAGTGATATTTTCATTCCCATCCTGCTGGCAACGTTTTTCTCAACGTTGGCAGGGCTGCTCAGCGTGGCCTGGTTTCAGAAAATTAATTTATTGAATAAAACAATTTTGGCCTATTTGGGAGGATTGACAGCATTGGTGTTGGGATTGATTTTTTTGTTTACAACCATGCCACAGGAACAGATAAAAATTGTTTCAAGTGTGGCGGCAAATACTATATTGTTTTCTATTATCACTCTGTTTATAGTAATGGCATTGCGAAAGCGTGTAAATGTGTACGAAGCGTTTATCGATGGTGCAAAAGATGGGTTTAAGGTGGCGGTTAAGATTATCCCTTACCTGGTTGCTATTCTTGTGGCTGTTGGTGTTTTTCGAGCATCGGGAGCCATGGATGTGTTCATTGGAGGACTGGAATGGATGTTTGTGCAGTTTGGAGTCAATACCGATTTTGTGGAAGCATTGCCAACGGCGCTTATGAAGCCCTTAAGTGGCAGTGGAGCACGGGGAATGATGGTTGATCTAATGCGCTCACCTATTGGCGCGGATGGTTTTGCCAGTAAGGTTGCTTGCACAGTACAGGGAGCGACGGATACAACCTTTTACATCATTGCTGTGTACTTTGGATCTGTTGGGATAAAGAAAACAAGATATGCCGTTACCTGCGGTTTAATTGCTGATTTTACAGGGATTGTAGCCTCAATTCTTTTGGCATACCTGTTCTTTCATTAATCAGGCAATACCACAACTTTGTAACTTTCCTGTTTTTTTCCTTTAGAAAATTGGAAAATATAAATGCCATCAGCAACCTGGTTGAGGTCAAACACCTTAGTTGTTTGCCCAATTTCAATCACCTCATGCAATAGTTTTTTACCACTGATCGAAAATGCTTCAACGGTTATTTCTTCCGTTTCAGACTCCATCAGTGTGGCTTTAAATGAATGATACCCATTTGACGGACCAAAAGATTTTATCAAGGTTTTGTCATTGTTATCCGGTGGGGTTGTGTCAGTGATTACAGAGTTTAATTGAACCACAGGACTGATCCACATAGATGTTTTGACCGATTTCGCAGGGTGCTCTGTGAAAGGCAGCCATTCATTGTTGTAAAAGAAGAAACTTGTATTGTTGTCTTCTGATGTATTTCTGTTTACCACCTGATACATGGCAAATGTATCTTCAGGAGAAGACTGAGGAACTTCAAATCCAATGAAAAATGCATCTGAAATGATTACGGAGTCTTCAAGTGAAATAAAACATTCCTTGTCATCAAAATTACTTTTGATATAGTAGCCTCCACTGGTGCCAAAATTTGAGTTGTCAACATTCTGGCGCCGGATCCATTCTTTCAACTCCAGTTTTTTAGACCATAGTTCCTTGTCTGGATTATCTTCACCTTCCCATATTTTAAATGTCACAGGTGTTAATACCGAATTTTGGCCCATGAAAGGGACAAAATAGAAACCAAGAATTTTGAATGAATCATCGGTGGTGAAGCGCTCCGCATAACGATAAACGGAACTGGAGTTGTCACCGGTCTGGTACCCTTTTCCGAAGGCATCATCAAAGGTAATAACACCCATTACATCATCCTGGGATATGTTGCTCAGGGTTTGAATGTTTTCACCATAGGAAGGATAATAACCATCCATGTATTGTTCACCCGTATTGTCGGAATCGATCCAATATTTCAAGCGTTGATCAATGCTGGGATGCGTATTCCAGGCTTTTGATAATTTGAAGAAGAAATCATCTATGGGTGTTTCACAACTAGCAGAGCCAGCAGACAAACCGCCCATGATGCGTCGGTTCTTATTAAACAATGGAGCTCCCGAACTTCCACCTTCTGTCACGCCAAGCTCCCATTCAAAAACCCGCCAATGCCCCGCAGGATAGAATTTAAAGCCATCTACCACAAGGCTTATGGTTCCCAGAGAATCAAAGTCAATGGATAATTTCTTCACATCTCCTGCAGGATGATGAATGACAGTGCTTTCTTTTCCATCCTTATCACGTATATCCCATCCACAAAAATAAGCATCGTAGGATGGCGGTGGAGGCAGGCTCATTTCAACCAGTGCATAGTCCAGATTTTTTTCAGCTTCTATTTCACTGTAAGCACGCATGTAGCCACCGGCGATGGATTGTTCTCTCGTTCCTTCTATGTTTGGTTCACAGTTAGGGCACTCGTAATTAAATATAAACAAAGCAGTGGATGCCTGATATCCATAATCCTCAAAGCAATGAGATGCCGACAATACAAGCGGTGTGTTATCACGGGATGTGTTTGCGACCATTACGCCGGTGCAAAGTTCAGTTCCATTCACAATTATCTTCATCACCCCTTTTCGCTCCACGGTCCAATCTGAAAAACAGGACGCATTTTCTTCACAAGCTTCACTTGCCCCAAAACTTCCCACGGGCACTGCTGACAGCGCATTGTGAACACCCAGAAAATCATAATTTATCTGTCCAATTTCAAGTTCCCCCTGAAAGATAACATTTGCAGGTTCCGAGTACTCAATCATGAGTTCATCCCCTAAAATCGGCATGGTTGGCAGCATGCCAAATGATTTGTTGTTGGCGGCAGTATATGCT
>JBFHER010000063.1:0-16357 GCA_041584055.1 Bacteroidales bacterium | reverse complement strand
TCAAATAGCATTTCAGACAGTTTCTGTGTGGCTCAGGTTTGATTGAATTATCCGGTTTTTCTTTGTACTTTTGATCTTCAAAATTGAAGACAATGGAGCACCAATTGGTTATCTACAATACATTACGAAAAAAGAAAGAACAATTCACTCCCTTAAACAGCCCTTTCGTTGGACTGTACGTCTGCGGGCCAACAGTTTATGGCGATCCACATTTGGGACATGCACGACCTGCCATTACCTACGACCTCCTGTTCAGATATCTGAAACATCAGGGATATAAGGTCAGGTATGTAAGAAACATCACAGATGTAGGTCATCTTGAAGCGGATGCGGATGATGGTGAAGACAAAATTGCAAAAAAAGCAAAACTGGATCAACTTGAACCAATGGAAGTGGTGCAATATTATACGAACAGTTATCATGCAATGATGGATAAGCTGAACGTTCTCCGCCCATCCATTGAGCCCAAAGCATCCGGCCATATCATTGAGCAGATCGAATACATCAAAACAATTCTTGACAATGGATTTGCTTATGAAAAAAACGGTTCGGTTTATTTTAATGTAGACAAATACAATTCAGCGGAACACGCCTATGGGAAGCTTTCCGGCAGAAAGGTGGAGGATCTTCTGAATACAACACGCGACCTTGACGGACAGCAGGAAAAGGAAAAATCATACGACTTTGCCTTATGGAAAAATGCAGCGCCGGAGCACCTTATGCGCTGGCCATCTCCCTGGGGAAATGGTTTTCCAGGCTGGCACCTGGAATGTTCTGTCATGAGTACCAAATACCTGGGAGAAACCTTTGACATCCATGGTGGGGGGCTTGATTTATTATTTCCTCATCACGAATGTGAAATCGCTCAGAGTGTTGCCGCAACAGGGCATGAAACGGTTCGTTACTGGATGCACAATAACATGATTACAGTGAATGGCCAGAAAATGGGCAAATCGCTTGGTAATTTCATCAACCTTGACGAATTTTTCTCAGGCAGCCATGCTCTGCTTGAGCAGGCCTATTCCCCCATGACCATCCGCTTTTTCATTCTTCAGGCCCATTATCGCAGCACCGTTGACTTTTCAAATGAGGCGCTCCAGGCATCAGAAAAAGGATACAGACGTATGATGGACGCAAGTAAGACACTTGAGCATATTTCCGCATCCATGCAATCAAATGTTGACATCGAAAAATGGGAAAAAGATTGTTATGCCGCTTTAAACGACGACTTAAACAGTCCTGTTTTAATTTCACATTTATTCGAAGCTGTCAAATGGATTAATTCTGCAAAAACAGGTTCTCTAACATTGAGTGCTTTAGATTTAGACAAATTCAGGTCTTTGTTCAAGCTTTTCACCTTTGAAATCTTGGGACTTCTTCCTGAAAGTGAATCACAAACAAATGAAGCCTACGAGAAAGCCATCGACTTGCTATTGAATCTTCGCTCTGCAGCCAAACAAAACAAAGACTGGGGAACGGCAGATCGAATCAGAAATGAACTTGCCTCCCTTGGCTTTGAGGTGATGGACACGAAAGACGGATTTGAATGGAAATTAAACAACTAAATAAACTGGCATTTGTCTTCCTATTGCTTTTCGTCACTTTGTGTGGCGGAAGTTGTGGCGACAGAAAAGCGAAGACCATATCGGTTGCAAGCACCGATGTTGACCTCAACATTAAGGTGCCTAAATTCAATGGTGATTCAGCCTATCATTTTGTTGAACAGCAGGTATCCTTCGGCCCTCGGGTGCCAAATAGCGATGCACACAAAGCGTGTGGTCTGTACCTTGAAAACAAGCTTGCTTCTTACGGGGCAAAAATTTATCTACAGGAAGTTGACTTAAAAGGTTATGACAATAGGATTTATGCTTCCAAAAACATTATAGCCAGCTTTAATCCAGATCATCCAAACCGCATAATCATCTGTGCTCACTGGGATTCCCGTCATGTTGCAGATCATGATCCGGACAAAACAAAAATGAAAATACCCATTGATGGTGCCAATGATGGTGCCAGTGGGGTTGGTGTGATCATAGAACTGGCAAGGTTAATGAACCTGAATGCGCCTTCTGTTGGTGTAGACTTAATACTGTTTGACACAGAAGATCAGGGAACGCCCAGTTTTTCTGAGAATCAGTACGACGCGGAAAGTTGGTGCCTTGGTTCTCAGTACTGGTCGAAAAACCCACACAAACCAGGTTACAGGGCAAAATACGGGATCTTGCTTGACATGGTTGGAGCATCGGATGCAATCTTCCCAAAAGAACACTATTCAATGCAATTTGCACCAACCGTGGTCAACAAGGTTTGGGATATTGCTGAACAGCTGGGTTACGGACATGTGTTTACAAATCAACGGTCACATCCCATTACTGATGATCATTATTTTGTAAATACGATTGCAAAAATTCCATGCATCGACATTATCCATTACCAACCGATCCCTGGCAATGGTTTTGGCGAATTCTGGCATACGCATAATGACACCATGGACATAATTGATAAAAACACACTGAGAATCGTTGGTGATGTTATGACCCATCTCATCTATAGAAATCCCTGATTTGTGTTACGTGGAGTATTAAAAAAAGGAAGCATTGAAGCCGGCTGTGATGAAGCAGGAAGGGGATGTCTCGCAGGGCCTGTTTTTGCAGCATCAGTGATCCTGCCCCTTGATTTTAAGCATGCCTTACTGAATGATTCCAAGAAATTAAGTGAAAAGCAACGGGAATCTCTTCGCCCGATCATTCTTAAGGAAGCTCTGGCCTATGGCATTGGCATCGTATCTCCCACTGAAATTGATGAAATCAATATTCTGAATGCCTCTTTCCTGGCCATGCACAGAGCACTGGATCAACTTGCACTGCGCCCCAATCACATATTAATCGATGGAAATCGTTTTAGAAAATATCAGGCCATACCACATCAGTGTATCGTAAAAGGGGATGGAAAATTCATGTCAATTGCTGCTGCATCTATTTTGGCAAAGACATTCCGGGACGACTACATGAGAACTTTGCATTTACAATTCCCAGCATATAACTGGAATAAAAACAAAGGGTATCCCACGAAGCAACATCGGCAAGCGATTGCAGAAACAGGGATCACAGAACATCACCGCATGTCGTTTCAACTACTGGATAAACAATTGAAATTATCCTTATGACTCATTCACATTACCCATCAACTTCCTGAGCATAAAATCTATCATTTTATCAGATGCCACACGCCTTAGAATATAAAGTTGCTTTGCAACACTGGTGACACGGTACCTTGTTTTGGGATTTTTGTTTTCGAGCGCTTTCAACACTGGTGATACAATCACCTTTGATTTAACTGCTCTTTTTTTACTTAAGGATTTTTTGCTCCACGACATCATGCGTTGCACCATCTTATAATATGGATTTCCCACTTTAATGCCATCCATGCCAGGATAGGAAACATTTCCAAAATTAGTGGAAATTGGCCCCGGTTCCAGTACGATCACCCTGATCCCAAAATAGCTTAGTTCAAAACGCATTGCATCAGACAAGGCTTCCAAAGCAAATTTTGAGGCTGAATACCAGCCCGACATTGGAAGACCTACTTTTCCGGCAATTGAACTCATGTTAATAATCCGCCCCTCACCAGCATTTCGCATCATTGGTAAAAACGCTTTTGTAACATCCACCACACCAAACACATTTGTATCCATCTGCGCTCTTGCATGCAGGTCAGAAACAACTTCTACCGGTCCCAACTGCCCAAAACCAGCATTATTAATTAATCCGTAAATCACATCACCGTTTGCCTCAACTGTGTTAACCGCAGCTGCAATACTGGCCTTGTCATTCACATCAAGCTGAAGGATTTGCGCCCCTTTTTCCTTTAAATCTTTCAACATTTCAGGTTTGCGCGCAGTTGCATAAACCTTCCATCCTCTTGCCAATAAAGCAGAGGCTATTTCATGCCCCAGCCCGGAAGAAGTTCCGGTAATCAGAACACATTTATTTGCTGTCATTTTTAGTTTTGCTTTGATTTTCGAAATTACAACAAACATTCTTAATATGAAGACCTTTAAACTTAAAAAAAATTAAAGCTGACAGGGACAAAGCGCAATTCAAAACTTGAATTTATATTTATATTTACATGACAAATCCCATTGTTTAAGATGGTGCTCAATTTGTAACTTTCTACCCACATTTAATTGTATGCATTATGGCAAAGATGAAAGCTCTGGTTAAACGAAAACCGGAAAAAGGAATTTGGATGGAAGAAGTTCCCCTGCCTGAAATTGGGCACAATGATGTGCTCATCAAAATAAAAAAAACAGCAATATGCGGTACCGATTTACACATTTACCGCTGGGATAAATGGGCTGAAAAAACAATAAAAACACCCATGATTATCGGGCATGAATATGTGGGACATGTGGCGGCTATGGGCTCTGAAGTGACCGGACTGCGGGTTGGAGATCGTGTTACCGGTGAGGGACACATTGCCTGCGGCATTTGTAGAAACTGCAAACGTGGACGGCAACACATTTGTGAAAAAACAATTGGGATCGGTGTAAACAGAGATGGTGCATTTGCAGAATATGTTGTGGTCCCATCATCCAATGTTTTAAAAATCAACAAATCCATACCGGACGATATCGTTGCAATCATGGACCCTCTGGGAAATGCGACCCACACAACCTTAAGTTTTCCCATCATTGGTGAAGATGTGTTGATTACAGGGGCTGGCTTGATTGGCAGCATGTGTATCGCCATTGCACGATTTGCAGGTGCACGGTATGTGATCGCTTCAGAAACCAATCCTTATAGAATTGAACTGGCTCGAAAAATGGGCGCCAATAAAGTTTTTAATCCGCTTGTTGAGAACCTTGAAGACGTTGTTGCAGAATATAAGCTTCGTGGCTTTGACATTGGTCTGGAATGTTCTGGATCGCCGCAAGCCTTTAATGATATGATTGGTGCCATGTATAACTCCGGGAAGGTTGCCATCCTTGGCATTCCACCCTCAGACACCGCTGTGGATTGGTCAAACATCATATTTAAAGGCATAACATTAAAGGGCATTTATGGCCGTGAAATGTTTGAAACCTGGTATCACATGGAACAAATGCTTATGTCTGGTCTGGATATATCACCAATGATCACACATCACTTTAACATCGAAGACTACCAGAAAGCCTTTGACATCATGGATGAAGGCAATTGTGGCAAAATAATTCTTGACTGGCAAAATGACAATAATGCTTAAATAATTAAACCAATGTACGATAATTTCAAATCTCAGTTAATTGAGGAGCTACAGTCCATCAAGGAGGCTGGTCTATACAAACATGAACGCATTATTACCTCCCCGCAGGGAGCTGAAATAAAGGTAGACAATGGCGATACAGTACTTAACTTTTGTGCCAACAATTACCTTGGCTTATCCAATAATAGGCGCTTGATACAGGCTTCTGAAAAAGCATTTTTAACCCATGGTTACGGCATGTCTTCTGTGCGCTTTATCTGTGGCACAACGGATCTTCACAAAACGCTGGAGCAAAAAATAGCCGAATTCTTTGGGACAGAAGATACAATACTTTACGCCGCCTGTTTCGATGCCAATGGAGGTGTTTTTGAACCGCTGCTTTCGGAAGATGATGCAATTATATCGGACTCTCTGAATCATGCATCCATCATTGATGGGGTACGCTTGTGCAAGGCGCAGCGTTTCAGATATGCCAATGCAGACATGAAAGACCTTGAAAAACAATTAATTGCCGCACATAAAACAGCGCGGCATAAACTTATCGTGACAGATGGGGTGTTTTCAATGGATGGCAACGTTTGTCCTCTTGACAAAATCATTGCCCTGGCAACCCGGTATGATGCCATGGTTATGATTGACGAATCCCATTCAGCAGGTGTTGTAGGAAAAACAGGCCGTGGTGTTACAGAACTATTTGGACTAAAGGGACGGGCAGAATTAATCACAGGAACCTTGGGTAAAGCCTTTGGAGGAGCCATCGGAGGATTTACAACCGGAAAAAAAGAAATCATTGAAATGCTGCGACAGAAATCAAGGCCTTATCTCTTCTCCAACTCCTTACCTCCCATGGTTGTTGCTGCCGGAATCGAAATGTTTAATATGATGACTGAAACAAACGAACTTCAGGATCGATTGCATGCAAATACAGCCTACTTCCTAAAAAAAATGACTGAGGCAGGATTCGACATAAAACCAACCCAATCAGCCATATGCGCAGTAATGCTTTATGATGCTAAACGATCAAACACTTTTGCAGATCGCTTACTGAAAGAAGGCATTTATGTTATTGGCTTTAGTTTTCCTGTGGTTCCAAAAGAACAGGCACGCATCAGGGTACAACTTTCAGCGGCACATAGCAAAGAACATTTAGACATTGCCATCAATGCCTTTATTAAAATAGGCAAAGCGTTATCCCTTATTTAGAATGATAATTTCTGGCAGCAGTTTTATGGTTAAACCAATTTTTATCATCTTTGCTTGATTTTATAAAAACAAAGGCATGCAAATACACAATTTATCTAAGCAAAACTCCATTTTAAACACATTTGTATCAGAATTAAGGGATATAAACATTCAAAAAGACCCATTGCGTTTTCGGAGAAACATTGAACGCATCGGAGAAATTATGGCCTATGAAATGAGCCAAACATTTAAATTTGAACAAACTGAAATCACCACACCTCTTGGGCTTGCTAAAATGCCTCTTTTTAAAAATAAGGTTGTTTTGGGAACCATTTTACGTGCAGGTCTTCCACTTCACCAGGGGTTTCTAAGCTATTTTGACGGTGCAGAAAACGCCTTCGTTTCCGCCTACAGAAAGTATAAAGATAAATTGAGTTTTGACATTGCCATTGAATACATCTCTTCTCCCGACATAACCGGAAAAACGCTCATCATCACCGACCCAATGCTTGCTACCGGACTTTCACTGGACCTTGCATACAAAGGAATATTAACAAAAGGAATCCCTGAAACCGTTCACCTTGCCTGCATTATTGGAAGTAAGAAAGGCGTAGAATACATCCGTGAAAATTTCCCCCAGGACAATGTGCATTTCTGGATTGCGGCCATCGATCCCGTGTTGAACGATAAATCTTACATTGTACCAGGACTTGGTGACGCAGGTGATTTGGCTTATGGGACTAAAATTTAACCGGGATTTATTGGATTCTCAGAATTAAAAAGGAAAAAGGAAATTGTTTTACAATATCACTTTTCCTTTTTTTAATGGTTTGCTTAATCTTTGTACTTCAAGACGCTGTGCGTCGTAATTTATTAATAATCCACGCTCCACATTTAAGTTTAAACTTTGTGCTAAATGAGCTGGATTTAGTTCAGGAACTGCTTTCATTTCCAATATCACCTGGTTCTCAATCAGAAAATCTACCACCTGTTTCAGCTATACATATTTTTAATAAAGAGACAATACTTTCTCACTAACAAATTTAAACTGCTCCTCCATCAAATCAATTTCAAGAGCCCTTTGATAAATCACTTACAGGAAACCATTTACTATTGGTCTCATGTATTTAGGTAGCACACGCTATCATTTTTATATGTTAAATCATGGACTATAAGCCAGGATTAGACTACATTTTCATTCATAAATTTAAGTGTTGGTGCTATGAAATTAAAAAAATCTCCGCCAAAAAATCCAATAATCCTTCAATCACCAATCCAAATTCCTATCTTTGTCTTTATTTATTCTAAATTAAGGGAGAATGGCTTGCAGTGGATGTCAGTTAAAGGCAACATATAAGAGTGGCGTGGAAGGACGATTGGAGATGCTCAGCACCCATGACTGGATGAGTGAATTGCCAAACACCTCAGACGAATCTGATATTGTAGAGGTTCGCTTTAAAGGAACCCATAAAGCATTTTATCGAAATACAAACAAACTGGATTTATACCGAGGAGACATTGTGGTGGTAGGAACATCACCCGGGCATGATGTTGGCTTTGTTTCCTTAACAGGAAAAATGGCCTACCTTCAATATTTACGTAAAACAAATGTTAAACATCGTGACAATCATCAATGGCAACCCATATTTCGCATTGCAACAGAGGCTGACATGGAGCGATGGGAGAAAGCGAGGCAACGTGAAAAACCGGTACTTATCCGTTCAAGACAAATTGCAAAAGATCTTGAACTGAATATGAAAATCAGTGAGGTTGAATTTCGAGGCGACAACAGCAAAGCCACCTTTTATTACATTGCTGATGGTCGCGTTGATTTCAGGGAACTAATAAAAAAGTATGCAAGTGAGTTTCGCATCAAAGTTGAGATGCGACAAATTGGTCATCGACAGGAAGCTGCAATGGTTGGAGGAATCGGTTCATGTGGCCGAGAGCTCTGTTGCTCGTCGTGGCGCACAGATTTTTCAAGTATCACCACCAACATGGCAAGCATTCAGGGTCTTTCGCCCAATGCAGAAAAACTTGCCGGGAGTTGCGGCAAATTAAAATGCTGTTTAATCTACGAGTTGGACACTTATCTTGAAGCACAAAAAGACTTCCCCAAAGAGTTGCTGTCACTTGACTTACAGGAAGGTGTGGCAAATCATTTCAAAACAGATCTATTACAGAAGAAGATCACTTATTTTGCACCCGGGAAACAAGGTTATTTTACGATCGACTTAAAGAAAGTTCGATCCGTTATTCAAAAAAATAAAATGGGAAAACGGCCAACACTTGCCGAAGTAACATTCGACCATGCTGTTTCCGAAAAAAGTGAAAATGAAACCAACATGTTCAATCAAAATTTATCACATGTTGAAGCAAAAGACACGAAACCCCACAGGCGTAAGAAGAGCGGCAACAGGAATAGAAAGAACAGAAGTAACAGACAAAAGAATGATTCAAGCAGACAGAATAAAAGCTGATTTCCGTCAATTGTAAAGCCTCATCCTTAAACATTCATTAAAAATACCGGTTTATTAGAATGATGTCAACTTTGAAACGCAAGTTATGAGAATACTGATTGCACTTTTTACAATACTATTATTTGGTGCCTGCACAAATGAAAACTATGTGCTTCATTCACCTGACAACACCTTAAGGGTTGAAGTAAAATTACCTGTGGAGTCGAATCAACACAGCTTTAGTTTTGATGTATTTCGTGCTGAAGAACTCATATCATCAGGGAACAAGCTTGGACTGGAACTCAAATCTGCAGATGGCATATTTAATACAAATCTTCGCTTATTATCATTTCGCAGATTCTACATTAACAATCTTATAACGGAAAATGGGCAAGAGCTAAAAAACAATGCAAACGGCATTCGCTTTATGTTAGCCAATGCAGAGGGACGAAACCTGGATGTTGTTTTTAGAATTTATAATGATGCAGTAGCTTACCAGTATGAACTATACAATGATTCGCTGGATGTTCTCTTAAACGACTTTTCCGCCTTTGATAGTGACCCTGAAAATGGAATCCTGGCAGTTCAATTGCAAGATACAATCGCTGAAACGCCAACCATACTGTCACCCAATCATGTTTTGCCTTGGAAAGCCCTTTTAATTTCCCGGAATTCCACAAGCGAAATTAAATCACTTAAGGTCAGATTAAGGGCTGACGCAGAATTTGCATATTAGCCCAACTTTTTTTGATTTCAGTTTTTTGTTCGCTAACTTTATCAGCGTCGTTTGTTACGATACTTAAGACTGATGACTATGACTAAAGTAAAAGATCCAACCCACACTCAAGTTATGGAACTGGAACCGGAAAAACGAGATCGGCGACGGATTAATAAAAAAATCTACGAATCCGAACTCAGAAAGCTTGAAATCGAATTGGTGAAGCTACAGGAGTGGATTAAGTATAAAAAACTAAAAGTCGTTGTTCTTTTTGAAGGCCGGGATGCCGCTGGAAAGGGAGGTGTGATCAAGCGGATAACGGAACCACTGAATCCACGAATCTGTAAGGTGGTTGCACTTGGCACCCCCACCGAACGTGAAAAATCGCAATGGTATTTCCAACGTTATGTCCCACATTTACCCGCTGCAGGAGAAATGGTACTCTTTGACCGAAGCTGGTACAATCGTGCCGGTGTTGAACATGTGATGGATTTTTGCACAAATGAGGAATATGAAGAATTTCTTCGAACCTGTCCCGAATTTGAACGGATGTTGGTGCGTTCCAATACGATCCTTATAAAATATTGGTTTTCCGTTTCTGACGAAGAACAGGAACGGCGTTTCCAATCCAGGATTGATGATCCAACGAAGCGATGGAAGTTAAGCCCGATGGATCTGGAATCAAGAGCCAAATGGCAGGAATATTCTCGGGCAAAAGATGAAATGTTCAAGTATACCGACATTAAACAAGCGCCATGGTATGTTGTTCGTGCCGACAATAAAAAGCTGGCGCGACTTAATTGCATCTCTCACTTCCTCAGTTTGATTCCATATGAAGACTTGACCCCGGCTCCGGTGGAACTGCCGCCAAGAAAGATCAAGAAAGGATACATTCGTCCACCATTTTCAGACCAAACATTTGTACCTGAAAAGTACTGAAGAATTGCTTTCCTGTAGCGATGCAGAGTGTGGTAAACCTTGAAGTACTTCTTTAAGGCAGGACTAACTATGGATGATGTAATTGACTTCGTTTAATAAAAATCTCAACACTTGAACCTGCACGCTTACCATCGGGCAAATCAACAAAAAAAGTTGTTTCCCCATTTTTCAGATCATTTGAAAATTTTGTATCAGAGCTTGAATAATTTCCAATGATGGTTACTTCCAACGCGTCCTGCAAACAACTTGGATCCGAAAGATTCAATACAAGTCCTTCACTGTTAACCTCAAGCATTACAATGGCTGGATGATTTACGCCCACCCCCAGATTCTTTGAGAGCATCAGGCCCCTTTCCTTGAAAAATACGATTCCGTAGCGTTCTTTTTTGCCATCCATGACTGCATGCACCGCATCAGTGTTTTCCAAAAGCTGATAGCGATAGTAGGACTCCATGGTGCTACGATCTACTCCTGGCACAACACAATATGCATAAGTACCACCTTCGGGGGCATCTCCATGTTCTATGGTCATGCTAAACAATTCTTCCTCCATAGACACTTCAGGCAAATAAGCTACTACTTTTTTCCAATTTCCACTACCGGCATTTTTTTCAATAACCACCTGTTGATTGTAGAAAAAGTAGTATCCAATACTGTCGTGTACAACCCACTGCAGATTTTCAAAAAAATGTTCACCTTTTCCCAAAGCCCGAATGTATTCATTGTCGGCAACAATAACTTTGCCTGATAAATAACATTGATTAATCGAAGTCACTACAGGTCCCATGCGCTTGCTTTGAATCCCGCTCCCAACACAAACCACCGCATCTTCAAACATAAACCAGGACTTAAGGGCATTCAGGCTATCCCGATTATAGTTCATGGCAGCTATTCCTATGCGCTTGTTTGAACAAGCTCCCACAAAATCAGATTGGTTGTGATAACCACTCCAGTTTAGAACGGGCAAGGGCAGTGTATCCTGACGGGTGGTTGTACCGGGGATCTTTCGCCAATCCCAGAAAGGGAATATATTTAAATATTCCTTTCCATTTCTGTAGATGTACATCGCACCATCACCCAAATGATATCCCAACATATTTTCATCATTGCCTGCCTCCGCTCCCAAAACCCTTGTTGAAGACATCTTTATGCTTGATGCAAACCTCTCCTGATGATGCAGCATGTAATCTGAGTTCCAAAAGTATTTATTCCCTTCCGAAACCGTTGATCTCAGCTGAGATTTTTCATCCAATGCGCTGAAATCTTCAAGTATGCGCTGAAATAAACGGTCTTTTCGTAACTGCTCATCCGGAAATAATTGTCTTCCACAGGCGCTAATGTCAAACTGATTGTACATGGATACCCAACGGAGACCATCAAATAGAAAATGTCGTAAAATTCCTTTTTGCGTTTCAGAAAATGCATAGCGCGTGCTATCTAAAACAGCTCCCCAAAAAATCATTTGTTCGGCGTAATGCAAACCATAATTCCCAAACTGCTGCTGAGGTCCATGTTGATGAAAGGAATAATCGGCCTGTATCCCCTCTCCATCTGTAACCGTGATTTCCTCCTTTATGGCATTGCTTGACGCTCTTAACAACGCTGTATCACTCTGCATAACAGCACGATATATCACATTTCCAGCCAACCACACTTTATTTTGTCCTGTCTTTCCGATTTCAGGGCGTTTCAAAATTTCCATACCCTTCTTAACCACTGAATTGCTAAGATGGTCCTCCAACAGGATGGTAATCGGACCCAGACTCCGTTGAATGCCAATGACATTGTTCCACCAGTTTGTATTTGTAAAATTGTTTGTAACAAAGTAATCGTAAGCGGCCAGGATCTTCTTCTTATTGCCTAAACTGTCAGAGAGCAAGGTATCATTTGTTACAAATGCAATGCTTAAGGATAGCAGACGATCAAGGTGGTACATCACAGGCCAATCGCCCCTTTGTTTAATGGTATAATCAATATCATCCCATGCCCCATTCTCATCCAGACCTGTCAAAAGTGAGTCTATTTCTGTAGCGTCGGCTTTCTGAGTTGCAAACCATTCCCTTATGTTTTGCTTAACCAAAGCAATATCATCCTGGGCGGTAGAACTCAAGCAATGAATCAATAAAAACAGAAGTATGGTCAACAATCGATACCCCATAGGTAAACCGTTCAATTTCGGTGCGTAAACTTACAAAGAATGTTCTTTAAATTCAATTGATTAAACAAACAAAAAAATCTAAAATGAAAAATCTTTTTTGCTTTAAACACTTCAATAAAGGGGATTTTACCAGCCCTGGGTCAGAGCTAAAGAATCGTATTAAAGAATCGCCAAATGATCAATCCACATAAACTGTTTTACGGCCCTTGGGGATAACCTCTCCCACGATTGAACACCAGGGATGTTTGCCTGTATTTTTAAACGCTCGCACTATTTCGGCAGCATCCTTTTGCTTTGCACACAGCAAAAGACCTCCGCTGGTCTGTGCGTCACAGCAAAGCATTTTTCGATTATAGTCCAATTCTTTTGAAAAGCTGACATCCTTATCAACAAACTCAAGGTTACGAAAGGCCGCTCCCGGAATACAACCCTCATCATATATTTCATAAGCACTGTCCAGCAAAGGTATGTTTTGCGTATTAAGTCTCAAGCTCAGTCCGGATGCTTTTGCCATTTTTAAGGCATGTCCCAGTAATCCAAAGCCGGTGATATCCGTGGCAGCTTTCAATTTATACCTGGCTGCAATTTCAGCTCCGGTTTTATTCAACAACTCCATCTGTGCAAGTGCCTGTTCATAATCCTCTTTTATCGCCATTCCCAATCGTTGAGCTGCCACCAGCGCCCCTGTTCCAATGGGTTTTGTCAATATGAGAACATCTCCAGCTTCAGCACCCGCATTGGTAATCAGCTTATCCGGATGAACTGTTCCAACAACGGCCAGTCCATATTTTGGAGGATGGTCATCAATGGTGTGTCCACCAACGAGGATCGCACCACTTTCACTCACTTTATCCAGACCGCCCTGCATTATTTGTGAAAATGCCTCCATTGGAATTTTGTCTGCTGAAAACATCATCAGGTTCAATGCCAAAAGAGGTGTTCCACCCATTGCATA
Source organism: Bacteroidales bacterium (assembly GCA_041584055.1). Classification (GTDB taxonomy): domain Bacteria; phylum Bacteroidota; class Bacteroidia; order Bacteroidales; family UBA5342; genus JBFHER01. The sequence continues at coordinate 2,702 of JBFHER010000063.1, read as the reverse complement.
CACATCACTTAATGCATTGGAGGCGGCAATCTGGCCAAACTGATAGGGATCAGAGCAAATCGGGGGAAAAAAATCAGTGGTAAATATCAGTGCTGTATCATCATTCAAAAGATAAACACCCGCATCATCATGCGTCTCGATATCCACCAACAAACGATCATCCTTAATCAGGGGCAGTTTCAACAGGACTTCTTCGAGTTGTTTTGGAGATAACTTTGCAGAACAGCCTCCATATTCTACTGTTGAAAGCAGATCAAAGGCATTTTGTTCATATTTGTTCATAGTGACAGTTTATATTTTTTTCATTTAATCGTTCAATCATGTGATGCACATCTTTGTAATCCAGCTGAATGCACATTCCACATTCAGAAGACAACTGTCCCGGCACCGGCATAATTTTCATTGGAATTCCATTCAATTTAGCAATTCGCTCAGCCTGCATGACTTTTCTAATATTCTGAAACAAGAGAATGTTACGCATGTATGCTTATTTTTCGGATGGCCTCCTCTAGGATTCTGAAATCATCAGGAGTATGGTAGGGAGACACCCCAATTCTGCAAGATCCTGACGGGTAGGTTCCCAGTAACTGATGGGCTGATGGGGCGCAATGCAATCCGGCCCTTGTTTCGATGGAAAACCGGTCGTAGAGTTGAAGTGAAATATCGGAAGCCACTAAGCCATCAATTGTGATTGAAAAGACTTCACCCTGATCATCAAAATCCAGAGCTTTTAATAAAATCACACCATCGATTGCATCAATTTCATCTAAAAGATGTTTATAATCAGCTCTTGTATGCAGTGGTTCAATTTCAGCAATCAAGGCACCATACAAGCCATAAATACCAGCTACATTGGGAGTTCCTGCCTGGTATTTGTCTGGTGTAAACTCCGGCATATTATGAGAATCAGACAAACTTCCTGTTCCACCTCTTAAAAGTGGTTTCACCAATTCAGGGTTCCGAACATAAAACGCGCCAAGGCCTGTTGGTCCCAGCAGACCTTTATGCGCTGTGAAAGCCATCATATCGATGTTTCCACCATCAATATCCACAGGAACATGTCCCACAGCCTGACTTCCATCTACAAGCAGAGGAACTGCACCAATGGCATTTTTTATCTCTCCTAGAGGCTGAATCACCCCATTGACATTACTCACGTAATTCACCACTACCAATCCGGTATTATCAGTGAGGTGATCCTTAATGGTTGCCACATTGATCTTGCCATCAGATTGGTGTGGCAGCATTTTTACCTTTATCCCAACCGCCTCTTGAAGGTACTTTAGCGGACGCATTGTCGCATTGTGATCCATGGGAGCTACAAAAACATCTTTCCCCTTAAGGTCCATTCCCATGATAATTGTATTTAATCCCTGTGTTGCACCTGAACAAAATGCAAGATTATCAGGATTTTCAATCCCAATTTTTTGTGCCAGCAGATCTCTGCATTCTTCGGTTAAAGCTGTTGATTCCTGGGTGCGTGGATATGCACTTCGACCATATGAACCCCCATGATTATAATACCGAAGCGTATAATCAAGCACTTCAGGTGGTTTTGGGAAACTTGTGCATCCATTATCAAAATACAAATTAGGCATATGATTTATTTTTATACTGAAAGAATATGACCAGCATTAGCCATGGTTTCTGTGATGGTGTACATATTTGAGATCATACCCACACCCACTAAATCCTTCATACCGTAAAAATCGATGCAAGTTCCACAAACGATCACTCTAATTCCTTCATCTTCCAGATTTATAAGTGCATCGAGTACATCGCTATCCCTTCCTGCCAACTTTACACCGGAATTATAAAGGATTATATGCGTGGGTAATTTTTCCTGCTCATGCAAAGCGTTAACAAAAGCCTTCATCAATATTTCACCCAGAGCGGGATCACCATCGCCCATTAAATTACTCTTTAGCACCACCACGTAATCCGTTGCAGGTGCAGATGTACAATAGGCAACTTCATCCACCTCCTTATTAAAGGCGTGCGGCTTAACTGCTTTTATCTCGAACACACCATCCGCTAAGGTTCTACTCTCCGGCCTGGCATCCTGATCCTGTAAAAATGTCATCAGATTTTTAAGTGACGTTGGATTGTCACACAAGACAATCATTTCCTCTAAATCATCCATTTCTTTCATTGCCCGCTTTGCCATTATCAATGGTTGCGGGCAAAGCAAACCTTTTGCATCAACTGTTTTCATTTTTATATATTTATTTCTATACGTCAAATTTCGGTCAGCAGCAAACTACCAACAGATTCATTTTAAATTATTTAGTTTTATTAATTGATCAGCGATTTGACCTGCATCAAATTTCGTTTTAACTTCACACATCACGTGTTTTCGATTATTTTCTTCACGTAACATTGCATTTTTATAACCTTTATCATAGTAATCCAGAACAAAATCGGCGACTTGCGCCATTTGCCCTTCCTCAATTGCCAGTATACTTTTTTGTGCTTTTTCGTTTCCAAGCCGCTTTGTAATGCGATGAATGGCATCAATTAGCTCTCCTTTGTTCTGATTTCCGTACTCATTAACCAAACGCTTGATTCGCTGTTCCCTTGAAATCTGAACCTCAAAAATGGGGGAACTGCGCTTAATATCCCAAAAAGGTTTTGGCAACCTTACATTTCCAATGTTGGCACTTTCATCTTCAATCCAACAGCATTTTTGAGGACCCAGATGT
>JBFHER010000062.1:0-16381 GCA_041584055.1 Bacteroidales bacterium | reverse complement strand
CAATGTTGAAGTGTTGAAATGATAAAACATTGAAGAGTCGAAAGGTCATAGAGTCGAAAGGTCAAAGAGGGGGCTTAACGATGCATTCAGTGAAAACATTTCTTATGAATTAATACATGAGCTTGCGAAAAACTAAAAGCTCCGAAGGAACGACATCATTTTAGCCCCGCGCCACGCGCGGGGTATGAATACGTGAAATAAATTTAGACCGGCAAAATATTTCCCCAAAAATTGCAAATTATAACCGGCCGCATATCGAAACATACCCGAAGTAAATTGCACGGATTTAAGGTGCAAATCCGCGCTGGCGAAATGTCCCGCGTTACGAAAATAAATGTTTGAGATGTTGGAATGTTGAAATGTTTTGGAACCTTACAAAAGAACCATTCTCTATACCGTGTTCATTATTCACAATCAGGCCCATTGTAACCAAAAATATGATTTTTAATGATGTATTTCCCTACTTCATCCGGCACCAATTTACAAAAAGAGCTGTCCCCTTCACTGATCAATTTAGTGACCTCCTGGGTGGTTATGTCCAGATGTTCCTGACTTACGTTTTTAAGGATTACAATGCGCCGGTTGCTAAAAAGATATTCAAGCATAAGACGAGCATTGCTTTGAAATTCAGCGTTGACAGGGGTAATAACTTTCTTGCTTTTTTCATCCACAGAAGGATACACATACAACTTTGTATTTCTCTGAAAAAGCTGTCCCATCGCTTCCAGTAGACCTCCTTTTAAATCCCTGTAATAGGATTCATCCAGGATCTTAACAAAGGTTGGCATGCCAACAACCACGCGCAATTTTTTTATTTTGAATTTGGTGAAATATTGCCCAAGCTGAAAGAAACGACTAAAATTGGAAACCATCACATATTGCCCCATCATGTTCAGGATATCAACCCTATGTAAAAAATCCTGCTCGTCCAGTTCTTCACCTTGCATCAGGTAGTTAAGGGTGATTTCACAGAAGGAAATGGTGTTGTCAGCTTCATATTCTTCGTCATTCTTGAAAATTTCCAGACTATCATTGATAATGTCCATTCCCAATTTGTTGATGGGTCTGAAAAATCCACGCACGGCCAATACATTTTTCTTATACAGCATATCTGCTGGTTGATGAACTGTCCCTTTGGGATCAAACATGATGGCCGGTGTCATGTTGTTCTTTACAAGAATGACATTCATCAGGCGATTGTCAACATCTCTGAAATCAGGTCCTTCAAAATGAATGTAGTCTATTTCAATGCGATCAAGGTCGAGGTTGTCGATTAAACTGGGAATAATGGTGGTCGGAGAATCAGATAGAAATAATCCGGCGTAAATTAAATTAATCCCAAGGGCGCCCAGGGTATATTGCTGCAGCAAAGGATCATTTTCCAAAAGTGTCACATGGACAACCAAAATATTGGGACTGTTTTTTTCCTGTCCTTCCACTGCAATGCCAAGCCAGCCATGACCTTGATTGGTTTTGTGGAAATTGAGCGTTTCAACAGTGTTTGCAAAAACAAAGAATTTTCTATCATGTTCCTGGGTGAGCACATGCATGAGTTGTTTGTATTCTTCGTTAAGCATCTGATTTAATCTGCTCTGAGCTACATAACGACTGGATTTTCCCTCATTGTAAAAATGGTCACTGAATCTTTTATCATAAGCAGAAATGGATTTTGCGATGGTGTTTGAAGCGCCACCTGCCTGAAAAAGATGACGGGCTGTTTCCTGACCTCCGCCAATTTCTGCAATTGTCCCAAAAAAGTTCGATTCGATGTTGATTTTTACTGCCTTTTCTTTCGTGCTCAGATGTTTCATGCTTTTACTTATTTGTATCGTAAAGATACATAAAATATCCTTGAACAGCCATGTGGAAACCAACTCATAATAATAACAAAGAGGGTGTCAATTCGTTTTTAATTCCTGTTATAAAAACGTATTTTTGTTGCTGTCGGACAGGTATGTTCAAAGAGAAGGCTTTGTTGAGAGAACAAAGGGTTTTACAAAAAAGATTGCAAGCTGAGAACTTGTTGTTTTTCCCTTTGTGCGATTTGTGATGTTTCTCTTTTTTGCGATTGAAAACTGTTGTTTGTATTCAAGCTAAAGCGTAAAACTGTGCGTAATAAATGTTGACTTGTGGCGTTTTAGAGAAAGAAGCTTTAAAGGTTTTAAATGGTTTTAATAAAAAAAAGATACGTGAAGAAAATATTATTTGTTGTTAGTCTGCTCCTTTTGCCTATACTGATGAACGCGCAGGAGCTAAACTGTAAGGTCAGTGTGGTTTATCGATCAATTCAAACCACAAATACTCAGATATTTGGCACACTTGAAGGAGCAATTGAAGAATTTATGAATGGCCGAAAGTGGACGGGTGATGTGTTTCAACCTGCCGAGAGGATTGAGTGTAATATAATTATCAACCTGACAAAGATGACGAACAATGAGAATTTTCAGGGAACCATAAGCATTCAGGCCCGGCGCCCGGTTTATAAATCGGCTTATAATTCTCAATTGATTAATTTTATTGACAAGAACTTTAACTTTAATTACATTGAGTATGATCCCATTGTTTTCAATGAAAACTCTTTTGATTCAAACCTGTCTGGGGTGTTGGCTTTTTATGCCTATGTTATTTTAGGCCTGGATTATGATTCTTTTGCACCTTCGGGTGGAACTGTATATTTTCAAAAAGCTGAAAATATCGTGCAGAAAGCACAAAATGCTGCAGAGGTTGGTTGGAAACCAATGGAAAGTAAGAAAAACAGATACTGGTTGATGGAGCAGTTACTACATCCGGACTATGAACCGTTCAGGGAGTATTTTTATCAGTATCATCGCAATGGTTTAGACCTGATGGTGGAAGATCCCAAGGCTGGAATTGCCACCATTGTTGATAAAATGAATTTGCTCGAACCTGTACATGAGAAAAGGCCATCTTCCCTTGTTTATCAAATGTTTTTTGATACCAAGTTTCAGGAAATCATGGATTTGGTAAAACCTTTGGAGAACGATATGCGTTTGAAAGCTGCAACGATTTTGAAAAAGGTGGATCCACAACATGCACAAGATTATTTAGACTTAACAAAAGGGTAACCAATGCTTGTTAATCTTCTCATCAGGAATTATGTTTTAATCCGTGAACTTGAAATTGGTTTCAATAACGGATTTTCAGTGGTAACAGGAGAAACCGGCGCAGGTAAATCTATTATTCTGGGCGCTTTAAATCTGATTATGGGCCAACGGGCCGACAGCAGTGCTGTGTTTGATGATGCCCAGAAGTGTGTTGTAGAAGGAACCTTTGATATAACAAATTATGGCCTTGCGGATTTCTTTTCGAGAAACCAGCTTGATTATGAGCCCTTGAGCCTATTGCGCCGTGAAATTACCAGCAATGGAAAGTCAAGAGCTTTTATCAACGATACACCTGTCACGCTAAACGTTCTTAAAGACCTTTCGCAGTACCTGATAGATATTCATTCCCAGCATCAAAACCTCTTATTGGATCAGGGGGATTTTCAAATGTCAGTTTTAGATGGTTTTGCCGAAAATCAAAGCTTTTTGTCTGAGTATAAAAAAATCTATACATCCTATAAACAAGTTGAAAGGGATCTGGAGGAGACCAGGATACAGTCCGAGAAAGCATTAAGTGATCTGGACTATTTTCAATTTCAGTTTGATCAGCTGGAACAGTCCAACCTGGCGTCTGATGAACAGGAGACTCTCGAGGAAGAGCAGAAGACCCAAAGTCACGCTGTTGAAATTCAAACCTCACTGCAGAAAGTGGACGCCTATTTAAACGGTGGTGATGAAAACATCATTTCATCATTGATTGAATTGAAAAATTCTCTGGCAGGCGTAAGTGCATACCATGCCCTTTGTTCTGATCTTGAAAAACGTATTGCCAGTGTTATTATTGAATTGAAAGATGTGGCATCGGAAGCTGAAATAGCTGCTTCAGATGTGGAATTTGATCCCCAACGTCTTGTTTTTATACAGGAGCGATTAAATACAATTTACGAGCTCCAACAAAAACACCATTGTTCCACTGTGGATGAACTGATCGCTCTTCAGGATGATCTGGCACTTAGGATAGAAGGAATACAAGCCTTTGACGATAAAATTACGGCACTTGAAAAAGAAAAGAGCAGGGTTGAAAAAGCACTGATGGATTGTGCTATGACAATCTCTGAACGGCGCGCTAAGGCCACATCTAAATTGGAAAAGGAAACCGTAGGATTGTTGGCCGGACTGGGAATGCCAAATGCCTGCTTTAAGTGTAGATTATCAGCAAGTGATAATTTTACAAAATCGGGTCGTGACCACATTGTATTTGAGTTTTCTGCAAACGCAGGCGGCCAGTTGATGCCTTTGACAAAAGTGGCAAGTGGAGGTGAAAAGAGTCGCCTTATGCTCGTTGCCAAGAGTCTGCTGGCGCAAAAGAAGAAATTACCATCCATTTTGTTTGATGAAATAGACACAGGCATCTCAGGTGCAATCGCTGTTCGCATGGGCGAAATCATGAAGCAGATGGGAGATATCATGCAGGTGATTAGCATAACACATCTGCCACAGGTCGCAGCAAAAGGAACATGGCATTATCAGGTTGTAAAAACAGAAAGCAAAAACAATACGACTACCAGCATTCAGCAACTGGATGAGAATATGCGGCTTGAGGAACTTGCAAAAATGCTTGGTGCAGGATTGGTGTCAGACGCATCAATTAAAAATGCCAGAGAATTGATGTTACACACATCTAAAAATTAGTTTCACAGAATTTCATACTTTTTGGGCCTGTCGTGATTTTTGCGCCACGTTCCAGGTGCTGTAACAGCTTTTTACTTCTTAAAAGATGAAGTCATCAAGTTGTTTAACGATCTCTTACTGTAATATGAAAACACTTTTCGCGATTTTCAAGCACCACATAACAATAACCTTCTTCCTGAAGTTTTATCAGTTCTCTGGCAATAAGGTTTCTTAAACGATAGGAATAAACAGACTCGCGGCTTTGGGGTAAAGCAAATCGTGTTTGTGAAATATCAACAGATACACCATAAAAGTGAGATGATTCGTTTTGGGTTGCATTTAAATTTGATTTTCTGAGACGTTTCTGATCATTCTCAGTTCTTGTAACAGACGTCAATACAAAGCGGTATGGCATTACATCCACCGATTCAAAACTTGCCTCCATGCGTTCTCCTAGCAACTCAAGAAACGATTTCGTATAAGATGTTACCCAGGGAATGGAGTGGGTGAGCTTACTGACAATAAATGTTTCTGTGTCTTCCAGTTTTTCCAGATCGTAGCTGTCCACCAATTCTTCCTGGTTTTCAAGAAAAAATTTTTTGCTGCTGATTGGTTTTTTTACCGGACTTTTGTGAGCTTCATCCTGGTGATATTGATTTGTGTATTTTTTTAGGGCACGCATTTCATCTTTTGATAAAACGGAAACAGGGACTGCCTCAATGCTTCTTCCTTCGATTTTTCTCCCGCACGCACTACCTGCCATAACAGCTGCAAGAAGCAAAATTAGTGTAATAACTCTCATTTAAATTTAACGTTCAAAGGTTGTTCCATTCCATCCCCACATGCTCCTGTCGGCATCAGCGAATTCAATATAAACTCTTGCCTGGTCAATCTGAAGTTCTTTTTGCATGAATGTACACAGTGCGAGTGATATTTGTTTGGTTTCTGATTTGGGAAGTCCAATGCTTTTCAACTCAATATAAGCCAGCGGATCATTGGTGCCGCCAAATAGCATGTTTTGTGCATCCTTCATCTGAACCATAACAAAGCGCTCCGGCTTACCGAGTATTTCAGAGACCAAAGCACTTAGTTTTGCCAGAAGCACTTCCGTGTTAATTCCCTTTTTATTTGTTTGAATTTGTATGAAAGGCATATTTAATATTGATCTAATAATTTAACATCAAAATTTCGGTCATATCTGATGAAATAAGTATTTCTATTTTCGAAACCACTCCAGTTATTGGTACGGTAAAATTTAAAACCCGATGTTGTTAAATCCACATTTAAATATGGCAAACAACGATCAAAATCATTTCCAAAGGCATTCAATGCAGAAATAAAATAGAATGCCACATCATATCCCAGTAATCCATAGGATACCATTCCCTCTGCCGTTGGTTCCGTGGATGCAATTTCCCTGAAGCGCCTGGTGACATCCAAAGTTAAATCCTGCGTAAAGTCAACATGAAATGGGGAATAAAAAACAGTGTTGATTAGAAACAACATTTCTTTCTCCCGCCCTTGCAATTTCAGCCATTCCGGAAAACCAAAGAGAGAGATGTTTTTGACATTTTTCTTGTAAATAAGGTTTTCAATATTTGGTGCCACCCGATTAAACAATGCCATCTTTTTTGACGGAATAATTACAAGATTTTCCATGTCATTGCGAATTAACTTTTCGAAACCGGCATAACTGTAGCTGTCAAAATTAATTTCATTGAAATACACGGGTGCAAACTGGTCCATTCGGTGACGGTATAATTCTCGCTTTAGATAGGCCGAAAAGTGCTCCTCCCGATCATCTTTCTCATCGCCTTTTACAACAATGATGTTTTGACCCGCATAATTGTCAACGATGAATTCAACTGCGGGTTTGTAAAATGCTTCCTGTGAAGATGAAACCTGAAATATGAAAGGGTTGTTGTTAAGGATCTTTGAATCGATGGGGTAGGGAGCAATCATTCGTATGGATTTCTCTTTGCAAAATTCAGAAACACTACTGATTTGATCGGAATAAACAGGACCAAAGATTAAATCCATAGAACTCAGACTTCCATCTGTTATCAGTTCATGGATCATGTTTGTATCACGTCCAACATCAAAGGTGTAAAGGTTGATGACCATTCCTTTTTTTACCAGGGAATCAATTGCGATGAGTACGCCTGTATAAAATTCACGGAATCCATTGCGATCATAAGCAATGATTTTTGGATCCCGGATTTTTAAGATGGTGTCTCCTTCAGCTGAAACTTCTTTGATGTTATTGATTGTGTCATTTTCTTCAAGAAACAAAGGCCATAATATGGCAATGTTCCAGGAGCGGTCAACTCCAAGTGTGTCGCATCCAACTAAAAAAGCTTCTGCAATTAAAAGACTGTCTACATTTACAGGTTTTACTTTGTTTTCTTCCACAGCTGTTGCCTGTTTGGGTTCCCCAAACTTTTTCTCGATTGGAATGTTAACAAGGGTGCCTCGTTTCAATCGTTTCCATTTTTCAACCTGAGGATTCAGTTTGACAATGTCCTCTTCAGGTAAACCAAACTTCTGTGCAATGTCGGTAATTGATTCATTGCGGTCAATGGTCTTGTAAACAAGATGTTGTTTCCCCTGTTGTTCAGGAATGGCACTTTTTATTGCGCTTTTAGGAATTTTAAGGTAATAGCCCAACTTAACACCATCTGAACGACTTAAGTTATTAACTTCAAGTACATCTTTTATTCTGGCATTGTAGCGTTGCGTGATGTTAAAAAGATTATCATCCTTAACAACGTAATGGTAGAAAAAGGTACTGTCTTCCCAATTTCTGTCTTCCTCCATTTGAGTTTCCGTGTGCGATTCAAGTGTTGGTGAGCTCGTTGCAGAGGATTGCTGATCAGGTCTTATCCGCGGAATTCTTATTTCATCTTCTGGTTGAAGAATGGCGGTTCCCAGACCTGGATTTACATCTATAATTGCCTTTACGGTTACATTATAAATCCGGGAAATGGCATAAAGGCTTTCCTTTGGCTTCACTTTGTGATAAATGTAGTCTCCATCAGTACGGGAGGGTTTCTGAATCATTTTAACAACAGGGATTCGTAACTGTGTACCATATAAAAGAACTTTGTCTGTACCTGGATTTAATTTTGTGATCTCCTCTTCATCAACGCCATATTTATGGGAAATAAAAAAAAGTGTTTGTCCAGAATCAACTGTATGATACAGGTAATCTGACGATTCATCCAATTCTGCCTGATTGCTGTTTCTTCCTTGTATTACAGGCAATTTAATAATTTGACCTAATTTTAGCCCTTCAGCCGCCTCAGGATTGTATTGAATGATTTCCTCTTTAGACACACCAAATTTTCGTGTAATGGCGTAAAACCCTTCACTCTTTTTTGTCTTGTAGAGATAAAATTCCTTGCCATCAACAATAATCTTACCTCCGTTTAAAGGGATATCATTTGTATTGTTCTGGGCGAATACGGGTGCAAGCGTTAATAGAAGCACCAAAATGTAAAATATACGGGTATTGTTCATTCAGAGTTTTTTTCTGATCATCATACAATTACTAAACGCAAAAATAATCATTTTTAGTTTGCAATACATCCCGAATGGGAGTTCCACCTAACAAAATATGCACAGTTCAGAACGGATTCCAGTTTTTACTGTGAAAAGCAAGTTAATAATTTTGTATCTTTCCACTTATTGGCAATATTTTATTTTCAAGCATCTGATTGAAATAAAATAATAATACAGACGAACTGAAAATGAACGTTAATTTTAAAATTAAATCTTTTCAAAAAAGAATATATGTTACCAAAATTAGATAAAAAAAGCCTTCAAAGTTATTATAATCATGAAGAAATCATAAAGGATACTGCCTTGCAGGTGAAGAAAGATTTTGCAAGTTATGGATATGATGTTGAGTTACCTGAAGATATTCGCTGGATGTATGAAGACCTGTTTGTTCAACTCGTGCCAAAATTAGGGGATCTGCTTTCAAATCATAACCGTCAACTTTTGGCCATGCTTTACACAATCGATGTTTCAGAGTTGAAAATTCGTAAAGAAGCTTCCTTACGACCTGATGTTCCACTGGCGGAAATTATAACTGAAATGGTATTGGAGCGGGAATTAAAAAAGGTAATTACCCGACATTATTTTCGGGAACAGGGGATTAAATAAGTGATAAGAAAATACAGGTGTTAAATTTCTCCGTCAAGTATGTCATAAAGAATTTCGGTGATCTCAGGAATGCACGAAGCACATACACTTCCAGCATCGGTTTCATCCATTATTTCTTCTACAGTCTTGAGATTCTTTTCTTTGATCGCTTTAATAATGTCCTCACGACTTAATTCCAGGTGTCTGCAAACAAATTCTTCCATGGTAAAAAAAAACCAGCTTACATGAAGCTGGCCATTGTATCGAGTAATAATTTTGATTTTATTGGCTTCGCAACATGGGCATTGAAACCATGCTGTCGGATCTTTTCTTCATCCTCCCTCATCGCATAAGCTGTTAATGCAATTACCGGAATCTGGTATTCATCTGCTTTTAATTTTTCAATAACTTCATATCCATCCATTTCAGGCATCCTGATGTCAAGCAGGAGTAAGTCCGGCTTAAGCCCAGCTTCCAAATGTTCAAAAACACCTTTCCCGTTAACGACCCAAGTAATATTTATTTTTGTTTTCTTCAATATTGCTTGAACCAACAGGAAATTTGTTTCAACATCCTCAGCTACTAAAACCTGCTTATCTTCCCAGTTGTAGGTATCCATAAAAGCTTCTTTTATCGTTATAATTAATGGTTATGCGAATGTAAGATTAATAAAATTTTAACACAAAAAAAAGTTTAACTTTTTTCCGTTCAGGAAAATAAATTAAGTATTGTACTATTAATGAAACAATATATTCACCTTAATTGTTTGAATATTCATTCGCATAAATGTACATTCGTTTTTGAAAAATTGCAACTTCGAATTTTTTTATTGTTTTAAAATGAATTAGATGCAGAGACTGGCATTGCTGTTACTGATGGGGATTTTTGTGTGTTCCTGTAAAAATGAACCTTTGGTTTTAAAATCATCAGAGGCGCTTAGGATTAACCTGGATACATTGCTTGCAAAGGATCCGGATTTGGATAAAATTATTGCGCCTTACAGAGATTCACTTGAAAAAATTACCGGGCGCATCATTGGACATTCGGCGCAAATGTTGTTGCGAGGGAAACCAGAAAGTCATCTCACGAACTTCGTTGCAGATCTTTTATTGAATGATGCTTCGCACTACCTGCCTCAGCATTTTAATCATCCCATTGATTTTGCAATTGTAAATGTTTATGGCCTGAGGGCTCCCATAGCTGAAGGGAGCGTTACCGTTGGTGACATTTACAAGGTAATGCCATTCGAAAACATGTTGAGCATTGTTGGCTTGAAAGGGAGCTCCATGGAAAAGCTATTGAATGGTTTTGCATCTGAAGGAGGAGAAGGAGTGGCAGGCATTCGTTTTGGAATTAAAGGAGATAAAGCCGTTCATTGTTTGATTGGCAATGAACAAATCGATACGGCAAAGGTGTACTATGGGATCACAAGTGATTATCTTGCGAAGGGCGGAGGTGGCATGGCAACTATGAAAGAAGCTGTTTTTCGTAAAGATTTGCCAGTGCTTCTAAGAGATGCCATCATTATGCATATTGAAGTATTAACAAAAAATAATCAGCAGATTAGGGTTCAACTTAATGGGAGGGTTTATGTTGAGAAATAGACGGTGGTTTTTGAAAAGTTTAGGTGCAGCGTCTGCTTTTATGATGGTGAAGCCTTCTTTTGCGATGGATAAACGCAAGGATCTCTTGAAGATTACAGTGCTCCATACAAATGATTTACATTCACAGATTGATGCCTATAGTAAGGATCATACAAGTTATCCGGGCATGGGAGGTTTTGCAAGAAGGGCCGCAATTGTTAAGCAGATCCGAGAAATGGAGCAAAATGTCCTACTTTTGGATGCCGGGGATCTTTTTCAGGGCTCACCCTATTTTAATTTCTTTAAAGGAGAACTGGAAATTAAATTGATGAATCAGTTGGGTTATGATGCAATGACCATCGGGAATCATGAATTTGACAATGGGGCTGAGATGCTCTTTGAACAGCTAATCCATGCGAATTATCCAATATTAAGCGCAAATTACAGTTTTTCTGATCCCGATTGGGCAAAACTTGTAAAACCATATGTTATAAAAACCTATGGCAAGTTAAAGGTTGGTATTATGGGATTGTCAATCAATCCACAAGGCTTGATATTGCCCGATAATTTTAAGGGAATTACCTATAGAAATGACATTGACGTCGCAAATGAAACGGCAGGGATCTTAAAAAATGATGAGGGTTGTGATTTTATTATAGCACTCACACATTTGGGGATCAAACGGGATCTGGAACTTGCAAAAGAATCGGCGCACATCGATCTAATCCTTGGAGGCCATTCTCATACTTTTCTGGAAGAACCGATGCAGGTTCAAAACAAGCTAAATAAAAATGTGCTCATCAATCAAATGGGATGGGCAGGTGTTTATCTCGGACGAATTGATTTGTATTTTGGTGAAGATGATCTGAGTGAATTTGACTCAAATAGAATTACTTAAACTTGTTCATCTTGCCAGTCCATACATCATAAAGGTTTAAATCTGTATAACCGGCACCTTGCAGCACTTTCTTATAACCACCGATCACCCAAACCCTGTTGTTCTCGTCTACGAAAGCACTTTGTCCTGCCCGTGCTTCTAAAAAACCATTGTAAGGAACAATACCATCTTCAGCAAGCGTTTCAATTGGATACCAGTTCAAACCTTCTGTAACAGATTCCTGGATTGAATGCGTGGTCAGGCCGCTTTCTTCGCCTCCAACCAACCATAAACGATCATCGTACTCAAATACGTTTGCATTTATTGTTGGCTGTAAATTATCTTCAGAAACCATGGCCCAGTAATTGCCATCTCCGGATACCCAGATTGTTGATTCAATTCCGTTTTCTGATTCACCTCCAATGTAAAATAATTTATTATGAAATACGCCAAGGGCTCCTTTTCGGGTTGGCATATCTGTAGGAAGGTCTGCAAGTTTTGACCAGTTATTGCCATCATAAACAAGAACAGATCGTTCTGCTCCAGAATATTCATCAGTTTCAGGTGTGTATCCTGCTTCAATTTTAGATCCACCAAAGACATATAATTTTGAACGAAAAACAACTGCCTCCCTGAAAATGACATTGTCGCCTTCCAGACTTCCGGTTTTGTTCCAATTAATACCATCCACTGATTCCCAAATCTCATTTTTTGCAACGAAGGATCCGTCTGCACCTAAGGATAGGTGACCCAGGCTGTACAACTTGTCGTTATAAACACAGATACTGTGATTAATTCCTACAGGAAATGAAGCATCTGATGCATTTTCAAAAGTCCAGTTAGCACCGTTTGTACTCCAGTTTGTTCCATCATCGCTTGAATATACCATTGTGGTGGTCGTTTTTGTAACAGGATCAAGTTGCCCGGTTAACAACCATGTTTTACCCTTAAATCGATATGCTTTCATGTAATCAAAAAGCTGTACAGGGATCGAATCTGTTTTTTCACTCCAATTCATCCCCACAGGATTAACCACCGATGCTTTTAGCTCCACCCGGTAGGCATAGTTCGTCCCGTCATCTGCAATAACATTTAAAATCTGGGTACTTGAAAAATCAACTTTCGTTGTCCCGGAATATACTACAATGACCGTGTCAGATCCATAAATGTAAGCCTGATTACTCATTGAGGAAATGAAATATGGGATCAAACTATCCGACAATGCATTGTATGGTAAGGAATCAGTATTTGTGATAATTCCAAATTCTGACGGATCGGAAGGATGCGTTATGTCAAATGAAATGGTGCTGTACGCGTTGTTCCCATTTTGGTTTATAATATAGAAATAAGTAATGTCCGCATCATTCGAAAGATCATATTCCTTAATGCAAGCACTAAGAAAAATACTTAAAACAATAAATGAGTAAATGAAATAGTTTTTTTTAGCCATGGTAAGGTGCTTGATTTTGTGCAAACTTAAAAACATTTTCATCGATTCAAAACATAAGGGTCAAACTTTATGAGTTTTTTAGAGTTTAAATATTAAATTGTTTTGAACATGAGTTGTATTTGAAATGGGTTTTACTGAAATTTGCGTTAAATTGCCGGAAGTATGATAAGAAAATTAATTTATAGCTGTTTTGTTTTGATATTATTAGGACTTGTCCTTGTATTATACCTGAGACTGGATGATAAAAAACCCCTGGATGTTGAAGAGCAGGCCTTTAATATGATTCCGGATGATGCTGCCCTGGTGATTTATTCCAGGGATGGCATGGATTTGTTTCATAAAATTAATCATGAAAATCTTGTTTGGCAACAACTGCGCGAATTGCCTTTGTTTCAGGGGGGCTCCGATGCATTTAATAGAGTAGATTCCCTTTTGTCAGGGGAGCTGGATATTGATATGAATGTTAAGGACGCATCTATTTGCCTGTCACTTCATCCAAAGGGAATTTCGGGTTTTTATCCATTGCTTGTAATTGAATCACCCACAACGCTGAAAGAAGAATCAGCCCATAAGATATTTAAGGGATTGTATGGTTCAGCACTGCAGGTGGAAGAAAAGAAGTACAATGATTTTAGAATTAAGTCAATTAAGGATTCAACAGGTGCAATTTACGGTGCTTATTTTATCAACGACAATTGGCTGGTTTGGAGTCCTTCGGATCTTTTGCTTGAAAAAAGCATTGGTGCTTTGGATGTGATGGATGGTGTAGGAAAAGATCAGGGGTTTAGACACATTGCCAAAACCGCAGGAAAAAATGTAGAAGGCAATCTTTTTGTAAACTTCAAACAGTTGGGAAAAGTGCTTGGGCAGTGGATGAACAAGACGCATTTTCTGAATGAATCTGTTATTGGGAAATGGGGTAGCTGGGCTGCACTTGATTTACATCCGGATGGGCAATCCTTGCTGATGGATGGATTTATGAACTATGGTGAAGCAGATGAATTTACAGTGCGATTTAAAAATCAAACACCCGGCGTATTTTCATCGGTGGGAATCATGCCTCAATCAACAAGGTATTATCATTCATTCGGAATCTCGGACCTAAATACCTATTTGCTTTACTATCCAACAAATGTAAATGAGAAGGAGAAACTCGATGTATGGGCTGGGAACTGGGAAAAAGACCATGGTGAAAATCCGCTTGATGTCTTGAAGCATTTGTCTGGTGGGGAAATATCAAAACTAAGCACGCTCGATAAGGTGAATGAAGCAGTTTACTTAATTCTTAAGTTAAAAAGTAATGCTACGGCCCAGGAATATTTTGAGGATCTCTTCAATAAGCTTGCAGAGACAAAACAGCTGAATCCGGAATCATTTAAAAAGCAAATGAAGGTCGATGATGCCACCAGTTATTTCTATTATAATTTTCCTGTGAATGAGGTGATTGAAAAGTATTTCGGGCCGATGTTTAAAGTGGATGAACTTAAATCCTTTGTCTTCTACGATAATTATCTTGTAATGGGTAAAGGCGCCGCGGAGTTGAAGGAGTTCCTGTATCAGAATTTACTTGGACAAACCTTGCCTGAGAATCAAAATTATTCGGATTTTGAGAAAAATCTGGGTGTTAAATCCAATTTCCAGATGTTCCTTGATTTTAGAAATGCAGATGAGGCCATGCGTAAGATTTTTTCATCGTCTTTTATCAACGAAAATATGTCGGGGACAGATGGATTAAAGCACCTGAATGCCCTGGGATTTCAATTGGTTAGCTCAAAAGAAAATGTTTATGCAAACATGTATCTTGATTATGCAGGTGAAAGAAGGGAAGAGGCTCAAACGCTGTGGAAAAGTTTGCTGGACACAAGTTTTGTAACTAAACCTGCCCTTGTTGAAAATCACTATACCCACGAAAAGGAGATTTGTGTACAGGACCAAAAGAACATCCTTTATCTTATAAGCCCTTCGGGACGGATCATCTGGAAAAAGCCCCTGGCAGAACCTATCCTTGGAGAAATCCATCAAATCGATAAATTTAAAAATGGAAAGCTTCAATTGTTGTTTAATACTGCATCTCAAGTACATCTTTTGGACAGAAATGGGAATTATGTGAATCGTTACCCATTTAGTTTAAGTTCAAAAGCCACAGGAGAATTGGGCTTGATTGATTATGATAAAACAAAAGACTATAGGATATTTGTGCCCTGCGAAGATAAATCTGTTCAGTTGTTTGATAAGGATGGAAATAAACTTAAAGGCTGGGGTTTTGATGGTGCTGATTATCCTGTGAATTCAAAAATTTACCATTTTAGAGTTGACACGAAAGATTTTATTGTATTTGCAGATAAAAATAGAATATATATGTTGAATCGTCAGGGACAGGTGCGATTGAGATTAAAAGAACAATTCTCGAAGTCCCCCGGGAGCCCCATCACCTTTGATGAGAGTGGACCCAATGGAGAGCCCTGTCTGGTGACGACAGATACAAATGGAAACATTAAGTACATTTACTTTAATGGAACTGTTACCACAAAAAGTTCCGTTGTATCAGACAACAGTCATGCTTTTATGTACGATGACCTGGACGGGGACAGAAGGGAAGAATTTATTTTTCTGGAAAGCAAAAAGCTAAGTGTGTATAATCAGAACATGACGCGTTTGTTCGAATACAAATTCAACAATACAATCACACATCTTCCTTATATTTATCAGTTTTCTGTGAGAGAAAAGAAAATAGGAATAATTGATAGTCGTGAACGAAACATTTACTTGTTTAATTCGGATGGAACATTGGCGAAGGGTTTTCCTTTAACCGGAAATTCACCGTTTACCCTTGGATTCATGAAGAACGAAGCCAGTAGTTTTAACCTGATTGTTGGTGGTGAAGGTAACTTTATTTATAACTATCGGGTAAAGTAGTTTGTGGTTAATTGCTAAAAATAGCACCTTCTTTCAATGCATAACTGCACTGAAAAATTTTTGTGACGCTTGTTTTCTCAACTACTAATTTAATAAGTATGGCTGCAATTGGCATGTACTCAGCACGCATTGGATCCATCCCTTTTATCTCAAGGCGCTCCTCAGTTGATTTTGCCATCAACGTTGCTATAAGTGCATTAAGTTGGTCTTTGTTGATTTCAAAATAGGATTCCTGAGGGTTTTCTCTGGGCACTCCTGCCAAAAGAATAGATCTTAATGTATCAAACGATCCGGAAGAACCGACCAGCGTTTGAACAGGAAATTCCTCAAGTGCCTGATCCAGTTCAAACAGGTTTTCTTTCATGTGAGAGCGTATTCTTGTTACATCAGCATTGCTGACAGGATCTGAGGGGGCAAATAAATCAAGGAGTTTTGAAACCCCTAGCTCAAAACTTTTTTTCCATAGGATTCCATTCCTGTTTGCGATTATAAATTCTGTGCTTCCACCACCGATGTCCAGCACCAGAAAATTTCCATCTATTTCGGGGATCCCATTTTTCACACCGTTGTAGATGAGTGAGGCTTCGGTTTCACCGTCAATAATCTGAGTTACAATTCCAAAATTCCGCAAGAGGGTATTTGTAAATTCTAAACCGTTGTCAGTGCTGCGAAT
>JBFHER010000061.1:0-16573 GCA_041584055.1 Bacteroidales bacterium | reverse complement strand
TTATCATTCGCGTTCGAGAAACTATTCATCCTGGTTTTTGGTCACTTTGTCGGAAAAAGCTTCTCATTGTAGAAGCGGTGCCTTTCCTTTGACATAAATCATTAAATTTATACCCCATGAAAAAGGCACTTCTATTACTCGTATTCTTTTTGACCCTTTCAAATTTCTTGCATTCCGAAGAAAAATTCAGGTATGAGAATACTTCCTGGAACGTGATTCAGGAACAGTTTTTTGATGGAACCAACTCCAGGATATTTAGATATGAAGACGACGTTCGATTTGAGTTAATTGATGCGAATCCACATGATTCGTTGGTTGTACAAGAAATTGTTGACATGCTCAGCCCAATCATCGAAACCGTTCGATTGGAGATCAATCCCATCAATGCCAATTTTATTATTGATTTTGATCATAATACAAATGGTACAGGTCATCATGTGAAACAGTTATATCAGGATTTTAAAATCACTTCCACAAAGCTTTCTATTCAAACTGGTAACGATCCGGAATCAATCAGAAAACTCGCTCAATTTTACATTCTCAGAAATCTGACAAAAGTAAAAAACACTACATCCCAAACCCGCTATGAAGGTATATTTGACAGTGACTCCCCAAATCATGCAAGCCTTCACGAGATAGATCTTGACATTATTAAAAAAATATATTCCGCTAATTTTTACGACGATTTCAAACAAGGTACTATAAAACTAACAGGTGGTCTTCATTATCTACAACTTCGATACAGATCCCTTTTTATCTTTATCGGCATAATAACTCTCTTAATCCTCAGCGTCATTCTTTTTAATTTTTTACTCACAAGCAATCGCCAACTGTTACAGGGGAGAACATTAAAAAGCTACCTTAAGGATGGCTTCATCATACTTTTGGTCATTTATACAATCAATATTTTCTTTTTAATTTCCTTCTCCCGAACAATCAACCTCTTCTCAATTATAACATTTTTACTGTCTAAGTTTGTAACGATAATCGTCCCAGGACTTCTCAGTATAATTGCAATTTTTTATCTGGAAAAGATATTTAAAATTAGAAGCCGGCCAATATCTCAACACCTTATGATTAGTGGTATTACAACATTGCTAACAATAAATATGGCTTATTTATTCATTTATTCAGTCGTTGCGAATGCCTTTGGGCCCATCGTTGTTCATGCGAAAGACATGGCAATCATTACCTCTGGTGACCCAAATATTATATATACCTCGATAACAGTTTCTCTTATTCGAACCTTCTTCCTATTTTTCCAACACCGCAACCAAAGCCTTATCAACCAAAAGGATGTAGCCCTTGCAACCATGACCACATTAAAGAAACAGGCCGAACTATCCGCTTTGCATGCCAGAATCAACCCTCATTTTCTATATAACTCCCTTAATTCAATTGCTGGTCTGGCAGAATCGGAACCCAGAAAAGTTCAGAAGATGGCCATGGCCCTCTCCGACCTTTTCCGTTATGCTGTCAACAAAGAGAACGATTCAATGGTAAATCTAAATCAGGAGATCGAAATGGTAAAACGATATCTGGAAATTGAGCAAACACGATTTGGTGATCACCTTGATTACTCGATTCATGTTGATGAGGAAACCAGGGAAATTCAGATTCCAAAATTCCTGATCCAACCTTTGGTAGAAAATGCCATCAAACATGGTGTCTCAAACATCACTGAAAAAGGACTATTAAAAATACAGGTGCTGAAGGAATACAATAGCCTCATTATTAAAGTGTTTGACAATGGACCAGATTTTCCGGAAGATCTTGTGAGCGGATACGGATTACAGAACCTGAATGACAAACTTGATATTATTTACCAAAACACGGCAAGCATCTCATGGAAAAATGGAAGTGATAAACACATTTCAATTACCCTCAAAAACCAATTCTAAAATGCCAAAAAATCCTAAATACAAATGTCTTATTATTGATGATGAACATCCGGCACGTTTGCGTCTGAAACAACTCATATGCCTTTATCCTGATATTTTTATGCTGATTGGCGTTGCTAAAAACGGAATAGAGGCTGTGTCCCTGATTGAAACCTTAAAGCCGGATCTCATATTTCTCGACATACAAATGCCCGGATTAAGTGGTTTTGAGGTACTCCAAAACACCCAGCACAAACCATTGGTTATCTTTTGTACGGCGTTCGATAAGTTTGCTTTTAAGGCATTCGAAGCGGCATCGGTGGACTACCTCTTAAAACCTGTATCGGATGAACGTTTCGCACAAACAGTTGAGAAACTTCAACGTTTCAATGGATCGTCAAACGATGATGTTATTTACAAACTCCTTCAGAATTTATCACAAAACAATGTGAAAGAAACACCTACATCCATCCCTGTGAAAGTTGGCGAAAAGATCATTTTTATTCGCCTGGATGATGTTTCCTACTTCAAGGCAGACGACAAGTATGTTGAGATCATTACCCGTCAGGCCAAAACATATTTGTTGGATGCTTCACTGAAAAAACTTGAAGAAAAGCTACCGGATCATTTTTTGCGTGTGCATCGATCTTACATCATCAATAAAAATCTGCTTAAAGAAGCTCGGAAATACTTCAACAACCGCTTCATTCTCATCATGGAAGACTACGATCAAAGCAAAATCGTTAGCGGGAAAAGTTATGGGCAGGAGATAAAAAGGATGTTTGAATTGTAATTAATGACATTTAACTTTAAAAATGCCCAGGTGAGGTGCCGAAGCATATCTAATAACATTAAAGAAACGAAGTGATTGTACCCTCATAGCAAATGGCATTCCGCACAAAACATCCGTCCTTTTTTTCGTACTGAACTTTCCTTAACTTACAGCTTTACTAAACCTGTTTTTACCATGTGGAAAGATTGGCTACATTTCTCTGCCAGAGAGCGCAATGGCATTTATGTCCTCCTGATCCTCATGTTTTTACTCATGGGATTCAATCTGTTCGCACCAAAACTTATACATCCCAAAACAAGCATACCCAAGGCTTATTTTGTCATCCTTGATTCACTGAGGACAATTGCACATGCCCGGGATGCCCTTAATTATTCAAAAGAGAATCATTTTTTTGTTGACTCCTTGTTTTCTTTTAATCCAAACACCATTGATTCTTCAGGATTACGCAAGCTGGGTTTTGGGTTGCAATCATCTCAACAATTATTAAAGTATCGAGAAAAGGGAGGTGTATTTCGAATTAAAAAAGACGTTTCAAAATTATATGCAATCTCGGATTCTGAATTTTCAATTTTAAAACCCTATTTATCCTTGCCTGATTCGTTTAACTACAAAGCGAGCAATGAGGTGCCTAAAAAGAAATATCAGAACAGGCATTTTTTTAGGACAAACTCCCAGGGAGAAAACCCAGTCCGGCAGAAGAAAACATTCATTGTAGAACTAAATACTGCTGACACAAGCACGCTAAAAACATTGTACGGTATCGGGTCAAGGTTTGCATCGCGAATTGTAAAGTATCGCCAATTGCTTGGCGGATATGCATTTAAGAAACAACTGCTGGAAGTTTATGGTTTTCCGAAGGAAACGTTTGACTTAATTCGAGATCATATGACCATCGATACATCCCTCATTCAAAAAATTCCGATCAATCTTGCCTCTGTCTCACGTTTAAAAGCGCATCCTTACATTGACTTCTATCAGGCCAAAGCCATTTATGAGTATCGTCGGGATTCGTTGATTTCAGATTTCGACAATCTCCTCCATATTGAAGAACTTGATACCGCAGGAATGCATCGTCTAGAATACTATATTGATTATCAAACCAGGCTTGAGGAATCCTCCAATTCCGTAGACAAGGAATAGTACACCTCATGTTCGGTGAAACGCATTGTTAATACCTTCATTGCAACCAAATCAATTAATATCCGCTTTGCGGTAAAAAAGCGAAGGTGCGCCAGGGTTCTGAACTCACCAATTGTGGCCTCATCATGTGTCTGGAGGTGGTCAATGAGCATTGATACGGGCTTCGACAATTTAAACGGTTTTCCATTTTGCCTTGACCGTTTTTTCATGGCCTCCACATAAATCTCATTGACAAGCAAATTCTGATCTGCAGCACGCTTATATACACGGTATTGATTGTCAGGATTGGGAGCAGCATGCAGTGGGTTTTTGCTAGGTTGCACAATAATTTCCAGTACCTTTTTCCCTTCAATCTGATGCTCAAGGGAAACAACTTCCACTTCGG
The DNA here is from genome assembly GCA_041584055.1 of Bacteroidales bacterium. Lineage (GTDB taxonomy): Bacteria > Bacteroidota > Bacteroidia > Bacteroidales > UBA5342 > JBFHER01. Next base: position 12,375 of record JBFHER010000061.1, on the reverse strand, counting down.
GTTTACAATACATATTGGCCGCAGCTTCAATCATGTAATATTCTTCATCCGACCGCACACCTGCAATCTTTCCGTTATCTTTCACCCCAATCAACAAACGACCACCGTCAGTGTTGGCGAAAGCAACTAGTGTTCTGGCAATTTTTTTTGAATCGCTGATGGCAAATTTAAAATCCTGCTTCTGGTGCTCACCTTCTTTAATGAGCTGCAATATGTAATGCTCTTTTGGCATGTCGCAAAAATAGTGGATCCAAAAATTATCCCCCTATAGAAAAATTTAAAAAACGTTATTTCGCCGCAATTCCTTCCAATCTACGACCAAAACAATCGCGGACGGCCGTTTTATGCAATCCCATAAAGGTCAGGCTCAGCGCCGCAGTCGTCTCAATCTTAGCCTCACAGTATTTCCCAAAAGTAAAAGACAGGCATTGGTTTTCCGAGATCACTTTCTCCTTCCTGAAAAATGATAACGTCTCCAAAATTTCCAGTGAGTCAAAGAAGTAAGAACAAAGATGCGTTCAAACAAGCTAAATCTCATTAAAAAATGCATCAATCTGTAGCCTAAAAATACCACACTCATCATCAATGCCACTTCCATGAGTGACATGATGATACTTACCATCAATTGTGGGAGCAAACGTAAGAGCACCGCTTCTATATTCAGTACCCTGGATAGAATAAATAGTACAATTGTTTCCGGGACAAAAATTGCGAAGGCAACAAAGCCATGGGCTGTTTCAATGGCACGTTCCGGACATTGATTCATGCACTGCATGCAATTCTCACATTTGTAGGTCCAAAAGCGCCGATTATCAACCACCTTAATGGCGCCAATCGGGCAGGACTGATCGCACAAGCCGCAAGCGGTGCAATCCTTAGATGCAATAAATGTTTTTGCCAGAAAAAAACGACCAAGCAGATAATACAAAATACCAATCGGCGTGATAAGCAAATCCACGGGAAGAGAATAAAGCCCGCGAAGCATCTGCTTCCCATCCACTAATTTCTGAGCATACGTTTTGGTCTCAAGTTTACGCTTTTCCTTCATTGAATCGATTACCTTCTGACGCAGCCCCGGATGCACAGAGATCCAGTTTGAAGGCAGGTCAACCGCTTTCAAAGCCTGAATCCGATAGCCTTTTAACAGCAGGATCAGCGCTGACAGATACAAAGTCATCCCACTTAAACCGGGCAGAAAAAAACGACCGAGCTTCATACCTGCCCTTGTGTTCATCACAAATACCCTGTTTCCATTTCCTTTGGGAAATCGAAACAAAAAGTGCAACATAATTGGTGGAAAATTAAATCCGTGCGTTGGACTTAAAAAACCAATTTTTTGATTTGATGCCGGTGTGGCAAGTCCTTTTCGTCGAGTTTGTGCCAGATTGAGCACTTCTATTTCTACACCTTTCTGCTTTGCTTCCTCCTCAATCCATCCGGCCACAGCTTTGGCATTCCCGGTACCGGAAAAATAATACAAAGTGATCTTTTCTGATGGAAGCATGGCATCCAATATCAAATTATTTCCCAAGTTACAAAACTTTTAGATCCTAAGGACGCAAACATTGGCTTTTACACCTGAAATACAATACTCATTTTAGTTCTGATCTTGGAACAAACATGCCCCGGTCCGATTTTAAAAAGCTTAAGATGGATTTTTTGTCTCCTTTGCAGAATGTTTTTCCGGTTTTGCATCCGTTTTTCTATGCTTTGATTTTTTCTTCAGGAATGAATAAATGGCTTCCTGTGAGCGTATTTCCTCCCCTTCTCTTTTAATTTTGGAATTCCCCATTTTAGAATTAATATGTCTTGCTTTCACATTGTCCTTTAATTGGATATTCAGAATATCAATCATTTCATTTTTTATTGATTCGTCCCGAACCGGAAAAATACATTCTACGCGCCGATAGAGGTTTCTACGCATCCAATCTGCAGATCCGGCATACACCAATTCATCCCCATTGTTGTGAAATACAAACACGCGATCGTGCTCCAGAAACTTATCTATGATTCGCACAAGTCTTATATTTTTACTGTAAGGCTGATTTGGTATCAACCTGCAAATCCCCCGGATGATAATGTCTATTTCCACTCCTTTCTCACTTGCCTCGTACAACAGATCTATCATGTATTCATCTTCCAGACCATTCATCTTTAGGCAGATGTAACCTCGTCCCCCTTCTTTTACATGATCAATTTCCTGATGAATCAATCGTTCAAAGGTCTCAACCATGTTGAAATTCGGAACAAGAATATGTTTAAAACTCGGTTTTGATGACTGGTCTTCCAGGTACTTAAACAGGTTATCCAGATCATTAATGATTCCATCATCTGATGTGAAGAAACCATGATCACAATACAAACGTGCGGTTTTTTCGTTAAAGTTCCCAGTCCCAATAAACGCGGTGCTTTTCTTCTTACGCTTTCCTAATTTCTTAGTCACCAAGGCGACCTTCGCATGCACTTTTAATCCAGGAATACTGTAGATTATTTTTATGCCGGCACGTTTCATGTCCCGTGCATGTTTTAGGTTAGCTTCTTCATCAAATCTGGCCTTCAACTCAACAAATACAGTTACTTTTTTCCCGTTCTCTGCTGCGGTAATTAAGTTTTCAACAACAGCAGAATTGGACGCGACACGATACTGGGTTGACCGGATGGATTCCACACCCGGATCATTGGCTGCCTCCTGCAAAAACCGAATGAAATAACTGTAGGACTGGTATGGAAAATGCAACATGTATTCATGTTTCTGAAACTCCTCAATCAGGGAATCGCAATTGTCCAGTTCCCGCAACCTCAAAGGTATTAGCTTATCGTTCTCCAGACGTGGTGCCAGGGGGTTTGGAAATCCAAAAAACGCACTGAAGTTATGAATGGATCCACCTTTTACCATGTCTTCATTTCCAAGATCAAGGGTATCGCGAAGGTAGCTTAAAATGGCATTTGGCATTCGATGATCATACTGAAAGCGGTTCGGAGGTCCAAGTGCCCTTGTGGAACCAATGCTTTCAATCACGTCAATCAGGTCTTCGCCCACATAATCATCATATTCAAGATCGGCATCCCGGGTGACCTTAATATTGTACCAGTCTACAACCTTATAGCCAGGGAAAATCTTTTCGATATAACGCATGATTAGATCTTCCAGAAACATAATGAAATGGTTCCCATTCTCTTCCGGCAATGTGATGAATCGGGCAATGTTATGGTCCGTTGGAATCTTCACCATTCCTACCTGAGATCTTGAAAAAATCCGTGCCAGGCCCCTTTTTACAAACTTAATTACAACATACAACTGTCCCGTTTTCAGAAAAGGCTTGATGCGTTTTCGCTTCAAAAGCACCGGTTGAAGAGATGACAACACATTGTTCATGAAAACCTTCTTCACAAAAGCCTCCTGTGTTTCGGTCAATGTTGCATTCGTTCTTAAAAGAATGATATTATTTGAACGCAATTCAGGCACGATGCTTTGGCTGAAAATCTTGCTAAATTCGAGCTGATATTTTGCCACCAACTCATTTATTTTTGCGATGATAACATCCGGTTGTACTTCTTTCCATTTTGGATGTGTCTCGTCCAACTCTCGAATAAGGTTTCGGTAGTAACTGACACGAACCCGGTAAAACTCTTCAAGGTTATTGGAATATATCGCGAGAAATTTAATGCGTTCATACAGTGGCAAAGACGTATCTCTTGCCTCCGTAAGAACACGGTGGTTAAAATGCAACCAACTCAAATCACGGTTAAAATAGTCGTAGTTCTTTCCCATCCTTCGTGTTTTAATCAAATTAACTTATTTAATCCGGGTCTTTCCAGTCTCCTTCCCTTTTTATCAATGCAACCAAACGCTCTACCGCTTCCGCTTCAGGAATGTTGCGTTCGATGCATTCTTTACTTTTATATAGACTAATTTTGCCTTTTCCTGCACCAACATAACCATAATCTGCATCGGCCATCTCTCCGGGTCCATTCACAATGCAACCCATGATGCCCACTTTTAATCCTTTTAAATGCGAGGTTGCTGCTTTTACTTTATCAATTGTTGGTTTTAATTGAAACAAGGTTCTGCCACAGCCGGGACATGAAATAAACTCGGTTTTAGTCATTCTTGATCTGGCCGCCTGAAGTATTCCAAAACTTGTTTTTGTCACAACTTCCGGATCCAGAAGATGATTCACAAGCCAGATGCCATCCCCGAGACCATCCAAAAACAAAGCCCCTAAATCTGCCGCAGACGACAACTGAAACAAGGTTTGGTCTGCCGTATTGTATTCTGCTTTAAAAATCAATGGACTGTTAATGCCCATGCCCCTCAATTGAAAAACGGCACTTCTGAATTGAACCATTTTGTTGGCCTTCCGGGTGGTAAGAACAATTATTTTATGCGAGCCAAAAGACGCTCCGAAATTTTTAGTTTTAATCTCAGCCACATCCAGAAGCAAAAAATCTGCCAGGTCATCCTTGTCATTTGTTATGCGACTTTGATGGCCATTGATTGTATGCGTTAATTTCCCTTCCTTCCACAGCCAGTCGGGTTGTGGCACATTCAGATCACCAGAGTTAAATGCTTCTCCGATAACAAGAGGTAAATTATCTCCTCCAATATTTAGAACGCTTACCGACTTATTTTTAACGTATTCATAGGGATGATAGTCGGATACAGGAAAACTATCCGCAGCATCCTCAGCTGCAGCAGCGGTCACATGATCCAGTAACATTTTAGCCACCGGTATTTCCTTTTCAGGATCTTCGCTGAGGGAGACCCGGATGGTATCACCAATCCCATCGTTCAACAGTGCCCCAATTCCAACAGCCGATTTGATACGCCCATCTTCTCCTTCTCCTGCTTCCGTCACCCCCAGATGCAACGGAAAATGCATCCCTTCATCATTCATTGTTGCGATGAGAAGTCGAACCGTATGTACCATGACACGTGTATTGCTCGATTTGATTGAGATAACAATGTGATGGAAGTTCTGCTCTTTTGCTATTCTCAAATATTCCATGCATGATTCAACCATTCCCCCGGAGGTGTCTCCATATCGACTCATAATCCTATCGGACAAAGAGCCATGGTTTACGCCAATGCGTATAGCCGTGCCATTCTCCCTGCATCTCTCAATGAATGGAACAAATTTTTCCCTGACCTTTTCCAATTCCTCAGCATAGGCCTGATCTGAGTAGTCAATCTCCTCGAAACGCTTCGCCGGATCGGTAAAATTGCCGGGATTAATTCTTACTTTATCCACATGCAAAGCGGCTTCAAAAGCAGCTCTTGGATTGAAATGAATGTCGGCAACAACGGGCTGCCCATACCCTTTTTTAACAAGAGAGTCTTTGATGTGCTTAAGACTCTCGGCTTCCCTGACACCCTGTGCTGTCAAACGAACCAATTCACCACCGGCTGTGATGATTTTAATGCATTGTTCAACACTTCCTATAATATCATTGGTATCCGTATTCGTCATTGACTGCAGGCGAATAGGGGCATCTCCACCCAGCATTAAATTCCCGATCATCACACCATTTGTGTGATTCCGTCTATACTTTATCAATGAACTGCAAAAGGTTGATTTGCTCATATCGAACGCTTAGTTATCTTCAAAATATTTTTCTATGATCTCCCGTATGTATTGTATCTCTAACAATTCCGAATTTATTTGTGCTTTCCCAACAAACTGACATCCAACGACGTCATCTCCCGGTTTTAGGTTTGATATGTCCTTCACGTTAACATCAAATACAAGATCGATGGTATAAACGATAACTCCGGAAAATGGATATCGATTGGGACGTGTGTACAGAAACTTCATATCTGTGACCTCCAGCCTGAGTTCTTCATATAGTTCTCTTTTTACGGCCTCCTCTGCTGTTTCATCCGGCATGATGAATCCACCAGGCAGGTCTAACATCCCCCTGTAAGGTTCAAATGCCCGCCTGGTTACCAGCACCTCTCCTTTCTCATTTCGGATAATGCCAATAACCGCACCCGCTGCGTTAAAAAAATGATGGTAGCCGCAACCACTACATCGCAATGAATTAACCTCCTCATGTACAAAATCATTACACCCGCATTTGGGACAATATTTCATTGCCTCCATTGGCAGTGGATCATGGTGCTTATGCATAAATTCGTCCTTATTTATATTGCTTCAAATTAAGTAAATCCATCAATGAATACCTAATAAATCCTTTTATAATACTGCAATCATAACTATATTTGCAAAAAACTAAATTAAAGCAGCCATGCGAATTTTGGAGGATATCCTAACCCGGGCTAAAGCGACACCTCAGCGCATCGTTCTCCCCGAAGGAACAGAAGAAAGAACACTTAAAGCAGCAGACGAAATTGTAAAAGAGGGCATTGCATCCGTCATATTAATCGGCAATCCAACTGAGATTAAGGCATTTGCCGATAAGCATTTCTTGCGAAATATCATGAAATGTACAATTGTTGATCCGGAAAACAACAAAAATGCGGATCTATATGCAGATCTGCTGGTTGAATTGAGGAAAAGCAAAGGTATGACCAAAGAACAGGCCCTTGAGCTTGTAAAAGATCCACTTTATTTGGCCTGTTTAATGATTAAAAACGGGGATGCCGATGGTGAAGTGGCAGGAGCACAGAATACAACCGGAAATGTATTGCGACCCGCATTTCAGATCGTTAAAACAATGCCAGGGGTAAAAGTTGTTTCCGGTGCTTTCCTGATGGATATCCCGGATAAAAGCTACGGTGAAGATGGGCTTTTAATCTTTGCGGATTGCGCCGTTCACCCTGACCCCACAGCCGAAGAACTTGCACAGATAGCGGTGGCTTCAGGTCAAACAGCAAAGAACATTGCAGGAGTTGAACCTAAAATTGCCATGTTAAGTTTCTCCACAAAAGGATCTGCGAAACATGAAATGGTAGACAAGGTCGTTGAAGCAACCAAACTTGCAAAAGAAATGGCTCCTGAATTTATGATTGATGGAGACTTACAGGCAGATGCAGCACTTGTTCCGGGTGTCGCTTTAAGCAAAGCACCGGACAGTCCTTTAAAAGGCAGGGCAAATGTACTGGTATTCCCAACGTTGGAAGTTGGTAATATTGCATACAAATTGGTTCAACGTCTGGCAGGCGCTGAAGCTGTTGGTCCTATTCTTCAGGGAATGGCTGCACCAATTAACGACCTGTCTCGGGGATGCTCGGTTGAAGACATTGTTAAACTGGTTGCAATTACTGCCAATCAGGCCATTGGATTGAAAAAATAAACTTACTTACATATATGTCACGAGAAATTGTAGAGCCGATTGAGAAATACGGCCTGAGTCAAAAAGCTCGTAAAAAAACACTTTTTTCACGTATCGGAATTGTGGGATGTGGCCTGGAAGGGCAGAACATTGCGCGCTTTGCTGCTTACAACGGGATCGAAGTTGTTTTTATCGAACTGACCAAAGAAAAGATAGACAAAGCCATCAGCAACATCACACGAGCTTTGGACAATCGCATTGAAAACTGGGGTTTAACATCATCCGAGAAAAAAGCTATCCTCGGTCGAATCAAAGGCACAAAGAACTATGAGGCCTTGAAAGATTGCGAATTTATCGTTGAAGCGATTCGCAGGGATGATTCTGGAAGAAGAAGTTCTGAAACGCGAAAAGACATCTTTAAGCGAATTGAATCCGTGGTGAGCAAAGATTGTATTATTGCAACCAACACCACCTCCGTAATTATTACCGAATTAGCATCAGAATTAGAACACAAAGAACGATGCATAAGCCTTCACTTTATGGTTGCTTCGCACGAAGCACGGATTGTGGAAGTTGTAAAAGGATTATACACCACTGATGAAGTTTACGAACGGGTATCTCAATTTGTAAAGCTTATCAACAGACGTGTTATCCCTGTAGAGGAATCAGTTGGTTTGGTAAGCATTCGCATGTTTATCACAATGTTAAATGAGGCCTGTGACATTTTGATGGAAGGAGTTGCCGAAAAAGACGGGATCAATACACTGACTGAAGTTGGTTTTGGCATGCGTTTTGGCATTTTCGCCCTGGCAGATATTCTGGGACTAGAAAAAATAGCCCGCTGGGGTGAAAATCTGTTTGATGAATTTGGCCACGAAAAATACAAGCCATCACCACTCATTAAACGACTTGTTCGTGCAAAAAGACTGGGAATTGAAACCGGAGAAGGGTTCTTCAGGTACGATGAGAATGACAAACGAATTGATGACTCAATCCTGAAAAACATTAGCAAATGAAAATATTGGTATTAAACTGTGGAAGTTCATCCATAAAATATAAATTGTTCGACATGAACAAAAAGGAGGTTTTGGCCTCCGGAGGAGTTGAAAAAGTTGGATTAACTGGTTCATTTTTAAAACACCAGCGAAACGATGGAAAAAAAGCAAAACTTGAAGGGGAAATCCTTGAGCATCAAATAGGTATTGAATATATTCTGGGTGTCTTACTAAGTAAGAAATATGGAAGTATCAAGTCTTTGGATGAAATAGATGCCGTTGGTCATCGCGTTGTTCATGGTGGAGAAAAATTTAGCTCCAGCGTGTTAATATCTCAGGAAGTAATAGAACAGATGCAGGACTGCAGTGATCTGGCTCCTTTGCATAACCCACCCAACTTAAAAGGGATTTATGCTATGCAGGAGTTATTGCCCGAAGTACCTCAGGTAGGTGTTTTTGATACGGCGTTTCATCAAACCATGGAAGAACATGCATTTATGTATGCCATTCCTTATAAATTGTATAAGAAATACGGTGTGCGAAGGTATGGTTTTCACGGAACCAGTCACCGTTATGTTTCAAAGCGTGCATGCGAATTTCTTGGCAAAGACATCTCGAATTCAAAGATAATTACCTGTCATCTTGGCAATGGTGGTTCAATCGCAGCCATCAAAAACGGAAAATCTGTTGATACAAGCATGGGCTTTACTCCCATCGAGGGTTTGGTGATGGGAACCCGCTCCGGCGATCTTGACATTGGCGCAGTTACCTACATCATGGATAAAGAGAAAATCGGCACCAGGTCTGCCAACGTTTTATTTAACAAACAAAGCGGACTTTTGGGCATATCCGGCATTTCATCTGATTCACGTGAAGTTGTGAGCGCAGCAGAACAAGGAAATCACCAGGCAATCCTGGCGCTGAACATGTTCAGCTATCGTATCAAGAAATACATTGGTTCTTATATTGCAGCCATGGGCGGACTTGATATTCTGGTGTTTACAGGGGGGATTGGAGAAAACGATACTGAGGGCAGAGCCCGAATTGCTACGGATATGGAATACCTCGGCATTGAACTTGATACAGAGGTTAACAGTAGCTGCCGGGCAAAAGAGACAATCATCAGCACTGAGGACTCAAAAGTTCAGGTGGTGGTGATTCCAACCGATGAAGAATTGGTAATTGCAGAAGACACTCTGGGAATTGTAAGGGAATTAATTTAAAACCATCTCATTTTCAATCCTTTCGAACAGTAATTTTTTTATGTGAATTCTTTGTTTATTACAAAAAGCATATTAATTTTGCAGTCCGATAATTGAGTGGTAAAAAGAGAATTAATAAAATAAGATATGAAAAAGGAACTTCATCCAGATAATTACCGTGCCGTTGCATTCAAAGACATGTCAAACGGTGAAACATTCATTGGTAAGTCTACGGTAAAAACAAAAGAAACAATCGAGATTGATGGTGTTGAATACCCATTGCTGAAAGTTGAAATTTCCAACACATCTCACCCTTTCTATACTGGTAAGATGAAATTGGTTGATACTGCAGGACGTGTTGACAAATTCCGCAACCGTTACAAGCAACATTTGGATAAAAAGAACTAAGAACTGTTCTCATTATTTCAACAAAAACTTTATAAAAGATCCATTCAGATAAATCTGAATGGATCTTTTTGTTTCAATCAGGAGAGAAAATCAATTTCTGAAACGTTGACAGTCAGATGACCAACCGCCTGGCCATCCTTACCAACAAAGGCATCCACTCCGGGCTCTCCCTCAATCATCACCTTTTTACCTTTTTTCAGAAATTCCGCCACCTTTACGTTTTCGGAACTTCGCCAGGCAGTGGCCTTTATCCATTCGGTTTTTTCAACCTTACTGCCATCACTGTTTTTGTAAAATTTGTTTACTGCAACCGAAAAATTGATTGCTTTCCGATTACCAACTTCACGCACTTCTGCGTCGGCACCAAGTGCGCCACTTAAACTAATTCTAAACATGATTCTTAATTTTATAGATTTAATGCATTCAAGTTACAAAATACAGAACAGAAAGTCAACACATATTTTCCATCAATATCATAGTGCAAGCGATCATTGAAAAAATATTTTTTGTAATTTGCAGTGATTCGTTCCAAGCTATTTTAACTATGAAATTATTACACTTCTTAGCGCTCTTGATGCTCGCATACAACAATCAGGGTTTTTCGCAGGAAATTACAATACTACATTCAAACGACATGCACTCACATTTAAATGGTGATGCCCCGTCTTTTGAATACAGCCCGCTTACACCCGGCAACGATAAAACCACCGGAGGATTCAGCCGCATTGCAAGCATAATTAAGAACACAAAAGCATCCACAAACCATCCTGTACTGACAGTTGATGCAGGCGATTTCTCAATGGGGACATTTTTTCATGTGCTTGAAGAAAATACGGGTTTCCAATTAAAGTTAATGCATCAAATGGGTTACGATTATGTCGCAATCGGAAACCATGAATTTGACTTTGGCCCGGAATCACTTGGCACATCGATCGTGGCATCCTCCGGAAGTGCAAAAATTCCTCAACTGCTCCTTTCCAACGCAAAATTTAATAAAGCACCTGAGGACAATCAATTGGAAGATTTGTTCAAACAAGGTGTCATCTCTAAATATGCCATTGAAAACATACAGGGAATACGGGTGGGTCTATTCGCTCTAATGGGCGAAGATGCGGAAAATGTTGCTCCTAACGCCAGCCCTGTAAGGTTTAAGAATCAAATCCGGACAGCGAAACAAATCAGTCGCTTTCTAAAACGTAAAAAGCAATGTGACCTTGTTATCTGCCTATCACACGGTGGTGTCTACCCGAGTGACGAAAAAACCTGTCAGGGTGAAGACATCGATTTAGCCAAAAATGTCAGGCATCTGGATGTTGTTATAGGCGGGCACACCCACTCAGAATTAAAAGAACCATACATCATAAATGGAAAACCCATTGTTCAGGCAGCCAGCTTTGGCAAACGCATTGGGAAACTTACACTCAAACGTGAGAGCGGGTTTTGGGCAGTCAAAGATTACACGCTTATTACTGTGGATGATGCCATCAGAGGAGATGCTGATATTCAGAAGATGATCGATACTCAAAAAAAATTATTGGCAGAAAGTCTACCGGATAGCATCAGAAAAAATCTAAATCAGCCCGTTGTTCATTTTCCTTATGCCTTAACATTTAAAGAGTATGGAGATCCCACAAGCAGCAATCTTGGACCACTTATTGCCGATGCCATTCATTATTACTGCAACAAAACGCCGGAGGGCGCAGATATTTCCATGGTGGCTGCAGGCATGATACGCACTCAATATAAAGCAGGGGATTATTCAATTGAAGACATATTTCGCTGTGTATCTTTGGGGAAAGGAAATGATAATTTACCTGGCTTTGCCTTGTCAAGAGTTTACGTAAGTGGAAAAGAGCTTAAAGGAATAATGGAGGTACTCAGGATGGCACACAAATCCAGCAATGCCAACTACATTTATTTTTCAGGCATTACAGCTCAGGTTGATATGTCAAAAGGATTTCTAAAAAAAATACAAGACATTTCAATTCACGATAGAGAAGGCAATGTCCACCAGGTGTCCTTTTCTAAAAATGACACCACACTTTACAGCATTGTGGCAGACTCCTATATGCTCAAATTTATTGGTCTTTTAAAGGATATGACATTTGGAATTGTGAATGTTAAACCTAAACATGCCAACGGATTGTTGGTTGAGAACATGTTTGATTGTGTGATTGATATGGATCCAGAGAGGGAGGGAATACAGGAAGGAAAACAGTGGCTGGCGCTTCTCAGTCTCTTTGATTCAATGCCACAGCACACAACGTCCAATGTGCCCGTGCTATCATCTGCCTATCGAAATTCACACTCAATCTACCTTGAATCAGACCAATAAGCCCTTGTTTTATTTACATAAAAGGCTCTAATACTTAACATTATATTCTTTTTAGCCCTTTTTTATGAAATTTTATTGTTAATTATTTGCGTTGTATGTAAATTTTATGTTATCTTTGACATAAATAATTAAACTATGAGAACGTACACAAAAGTTACCGCAGTAAAGATCGGAGAGCCTTTGCTTCTCTGGAAGAAGA
>JBFHER010000060.1:0-16724 GCA_041584055.1 Bacteroidales bacterium | reverse complement strand
GGCCATTGATTTAAGGTCTCTGATATTCGCATCATCCATTCCGATGATGCGATCAAAATAATCAAAATCCACCATTGGTTCTATTCCCCGTGAGATGCTTGTCAATCGATAACCGCGTTGAATGGCATGGGTTTGCATTCTTGCATCCGCATTTTCACCGGCATGGTAGGCCATGGTCCCGGCAGAATCAATCTCAAACAAATGGGACAAACCTCTTTTCTCGAGCATAGCTTTCATCACGGCCTCCGCACTGGGAGAACGACAAATGTTCCCCAGACAAACAAACAATATTTTATGTTTCGATTTTTTCATACTGTACGCTTAAATTTTACCGGACGTGTAACGCGCAACGACCGATCACTCCTTAAATATTTTCTTTATTACTCTTTTTTTACCATTTATATTCCTTCCCGTAATACCTACACAGGATCCACATCAATAAAAACGCCCAGGGAAGCAAAACGTTTATCGTACGCCCGAATGCGCTCTCCCAAACGAAGGATGCGTTTTTTAACATCAGTTTGATTGCTAGTTTTATCTGCTTTAATAAAAATCCGCTCCTGATACTGATTTTTCACCCGGCTCATCACCGGTGGCTCCGGTCCAAGGACGCCATCTTTAAATTTTTCCCTCAGCGCATGCGCCATCATATGAGCCGCCTCGTGCACATTTTTTTTGAAAAGATGCCGCAATGTAATCACGATAATATGCGAAAAAGGTGGATAGTTAAACAACCTGCGTTCCTCCAGCTCCTGCTCATAGAAAGCATGTTGTGTCTGTGTTAAAGCACGTTGTATGACGGGGTGATCCGCCTGAAAGGTTTGAATGATCACAAGCCCCTGAGATCCTTTTCGACCAGAACGACCTGCAACCTGTTCTATCATTTGAAAACTCCTTTCAGAAGCCCTAAAATCTGAGAAGTAGAGCATTGAATCTGCCTGTACAATCCCCACCAAAGCCACATTGTCAAAATCCAGACCTTTGGTCACCATTTGCGTCCCTATCAGGATATCAATTCTACCTTCCTCGAAAGCATCAAATATCTCTGCAAACTTATTTTTGCCACGGGTTGTGTCAAAATCCATGCGTGCGGGTTTTGCCCCTGGAAAAAGATCCCTGACTTCTTCCTCCAGCTGCTCTGTTCCAATACCTTTCTCCATCATCACCTCATTGCCACAAGAACCACATGTATCGGGTACTGCCTGCGAATGACCACAATAATGACAACGCATTTCATGCCTGAATTTGTGAAGGGTTAAACTCACATCGCAATGGGGGCACATTAACACCCACCCACAGGATTTACATTCAACATATGGTGCATAGCCTCTTCGATTTAAAAACAGAATGACCTGCTGTCCATTTTGCAAGGCTTCCCGTATACCGGCAATCAGCTCAAAAGAAAAATGGCCTCTGACCCGATTTTTTTTATAAGCATTCCCCATGTCTACCACTTGCATCTTTGGCAATGGCATATCGCCAAAACGTTGATCCAAACGCACATAAGCATATTTGCCCGTTTTGCTGTTATGAAATGTTTCCAGTGAAGGCGTTGCACTTCCTAACAACACCTTTGCTTTGTGTAAAACACCTAACATAATTGCGCTATCGCGACCATGGTATCGGGGATTAGGCTGATCCTGTTTGTACGATGTTTCGTGCTCCTCATCAATGATGATGAATCCTAAATTATTAAAAGGAAGAAACTGAGCACTTCTGGGGCCAACCACCATTTTTATCCCTTTACCTGATGCCATTTTTTTCCAGATATCCACCCGCTCGTTCGCCGTTAAGCGGGAATGATAGACAACCAGATCATCCCCAAAATACTTTTTTAAGCGATCGGTCAATTGTGTGGACAATGCAATTTCGGGCACCAGGTAAAGCACCTGTTTGCCTTCCTTCATTGCCTCACTGGCAAGATGTGCATAAAGTTCTGTTTTGCCGCTTGAGGTTACACCATGTAAAAAGACCACCTGTTTCTTTGCAAACAACAATTCGATTTCAATCAGTGCTTTTTTTTGAAATGGCACCAATTCCTTCAACGGCTTTCTTGCGTTTTGCCCACCGGGTGTCCTATTAATTTCCAGCACAGACTCATTCAAAATTCCTTTATCCAGCAAGGCTTTCAACTGCACAGACTGCTTCCCTTCTTTTAACAGCAATCGCCGTTTAACCGGCCTGTCATACCTTCCGTCCTCCCCTCCTGCAAGGGCAAGAAAACGCATCAACATTGATTTCTGTTTGGGAGCTCTTTCCAGTTCATTCAGGATTTCATTCAATTGATTCTCCATTTGAAACCCCTCTGAAAGATGTATCATTTTTTCAGACTTAGCCTTGTATGAAGAAATCACATTCTCATCAATCTGCACTGCGGCTTTATCTTCAAGGCGTTTTATAACAGGTACCAGATAAGAAACATGCAGACGCTTCTCCAACTCCCTGATCGTGAGAGATGATGTTTCAAATAAAGCTTCATACACCTCCCTTTCTTTCCCGCGTAGCAGCACTCCTCCATCAAATCCTTCGTGCAGGGCGAGACGGGTTTCACTCTCCAATTTTAAACCTGCAGGCAGTGCAGCTTTGTACACATCTCCCGGGGAACAAACGTAATAATCAGCCATCCACTTCCAAAACAACAAGGCTGTCTCATTCACGATGGGCGACTCATCCAGCACACTCTCAATTTCCTTTAAGCCTGTTTCTTTTCCTTCGGGCTGCCGTATGCCTGCAACAAGTCCTGACATCTTTTTCCTTTTCCCAAAAGGCACCACCACCCTCACCCCGGGCACACAGGCATGCTGTATCAGCTCCGGAATCAGATAAGAAAAGGTATCCATTAAAGGCACCGTTAAAATGACTTCAGCAATCATTGGCTTTGTTGTTTCTGATAACAAAAGTAATTAAATCTGTTGAGTTGGACTTAGAAAAATAAGGATTGCTGGAAGAAGCAGCGAATACAGCGAAAGGGCTTATTTCAATTGCAAACATATGGGGCATCAATGATTTACATACATCCTAATTGAATCATTTGTATCCTTTAAACTTTTATTAAAAGAAACAACGAAAAAAAAAATCCATTGAATACCATGTATGAAGCATGATTCAAATGATAATACAAACAATGTCACATTATTTATCAATTTTCCCACAATTCCAGATTAAGTTAAAAACGATTCTTTTAGGAAATTAAATATATATTTACAGAGTGTATAATAAATAAAAGCTGAACATGATGAATGATATTCGTAAGATGAGCAGTATAGCGGCGGTTTGAAAACGTTTCGACAGCCAAGCACATTCATTGACAATTAGGATATCAAAGGTTTTGAACAGTCTTATTTGAAAATAAAAGAAATACCATGTGCATGATAAACCCTTCACATTTGTAAAATTTCCATCCATGCCACAATTCATGAGATTTATATTATTATCCGTCTTTATATCCTTTACACTTGTCGGTTTTAGTCAAGCACATTGGGAATCCATCATTCTATCCAATCACACATTCAGTTATTATGTTTCCGGTGGGGAAGCGGATGCCAATTGGAACACACCCGGATTTGACGACTCTTCCTGGGCGAAAGGGAAGGGTGGATTTGGTTACGGAGATAATGATGACAGCACACTTATAAATACAACCACATCTGTTTATTTACGTAAAACATTTACAATTGCAGATCTTTCCGTCCTAGCTTCATCGCTTTTAGATATGGATTATGACGATGGATTTATTGCCTATCTGAATGGCAAAGAAATTGCCAGATCATCAAATCTCACCGATGAAGTTCCGACCTATAACAGCACTTTAAGTTCGTCCCACGAGGCAGGGCTCCCTGAAAGATATGGTGTTATGCCAGCAGATTTTATTGAAGGAGAAAACCTTTTGGCTGTCCAGGTGCTAAATGAATCCATGAATTCATCCGACCTGACATCCAATGTTTTTTTGCACGTAAAAATGAACTGGCAGGATACCATCTACTCTCCCACCCCAGATTGGTTTGTACCACCAGTCACCTTAAACTCAAGTAATCTTCCAATTGTTATCATTCAAACACATGGTGCTGAAATCATGGATGACCCAAAGATTATTGGGGAAATGATGATCTCCAACCATCCAGATGGAACCCCAAATAGTGTTTTAGGCCCTTTTACAGACTACAATGGAAAAATAGCCATTGAGCTTCGAGGCGAAACCACCTTAACCAAGCCTAAAAAATCTTATCGACTTGAAACCCAGCTTGAAAATGGAGAGAACAACAACGTTTCTATCATGGGCATGCCGAAAGAAAATGATTGGATATTGTACGGCCCATACATGGACAAAACATTTCTTCGAAATGATTTAGCTTTCCACTTAAGTGATGTTCTGGATCGCTATGCCACACGCAGGCAGTTCTGCGAGCTCGTTTTAAACGACGACTATTTAGGCCTTTACTTATTTGAGGAGAAAATAAAGATTGATGACAATCGAGTTGATATTGCCACGCTCAAACCAGAAGACAATTTTGGAGATGAACTTACGGGTGGATATATATTCAGATCAGACAAAAGTGATCCGGGTTATTCTTATTTTTCAAGTGGCGTAGACTATTTTGGAGAGGAAGCGAATAAATTGCAATATTATGATCCATCACAGGAAGAACTGACTGATATTCAAAAAGATTATTTGCAAGCGTATATTACGCAATTCGAAGAGGCACTTGTGGGTGCTGATTTTGATGATCCGAATGTGGGATACAATAACTTCATCGATGTGGGCTCTTTTATTGACTATTTAATTTCTTCTGAGATTACACTTGAACAGGATCGATTTAGGTTTAGCACCTATTTCTACAAAGAAAAAGACAGTAAGGGAGGTAAAATACATGCCGGCCCCATTTGGGACAACAATTATGGCTTTGGCCTGTCCAGATCGTGGGATTACATTCAAAATGCCGATGTGTGGGCACATCAATACGCGCCAGGTCACATATACTGGTGGAGACGAATGATGGAAGACCCTTATTTTGAGAGTCTGTTTTATACCAGATGGATTTCACAAAGAACCCAATCCTTATCTGACGCCAGTCTAATGCATTATGTGGATTCCATGGCAAATTACCTGGCAGAAGCACAGGCCAGAAACTTTCAAAAATGGCCCATCATGGGGGTTTACGTTTTTCCAAATAAATTTACAGGAAAAACTTATCAGGAGGATATCGACTATTTGAAAGACTGGATCCTGAAACGCACAAACTGGATTGACACCAACATTTCAGGAGAAATCCTAAATCCCAGGGCATTAATGAACCTTGAAAACAATTATTTTTACAAAGATACATTTGAAATCGAGCTAAAAATTGTTGCCGATTTCTTCAACAGAAAAACATTTCAAAACAAGCATTTTAAACTCAACAATGAGGGCAACGCGTTTCGTAAAGACACCATCCTTTTTAGCGATGCCTCATCTGTGCGAATGAAAATTGTAAATGCACAACCAGGCACAAAACTGCCTTCTGATTTTTCAATCACAGTATCTGAAAAAGTTATAAACAGTTTTAGCAATGTAACGACAGCTCCTTTGGGAATCGAACTAAACAGTCAGGACATCGCTTCAGTTGAAGATGACTTAAAAGTATTCTTTGATAATGGAGAAATTGTCATCAAGTGCCATCAACCAGAATATCTGGGAAATCAGATGGAAATATACAATTTGCTGGGATCAAAAATTGCGGTTGCCGAACTGAAAAACACTTACACCAATCGTATCGCAACCAAATCCAGCAGTCGGATTTTAATTGTACGTATTCTTTATAACGGGAAACCACACGCTTATAAATTAATTTCAGAAGGCAAATATTAAGTTTTTATTACAGATTGTTAATGCCATTTTTTTACAGCCAGTAATTGAAACATTTCTTAACGTTTTTCGTATATATCAGTCAACACTACCTGTTTATGTATTATTAACCTAACCAACTATCGCCATGAGGCAACTAAAAATCACACGTCAAATTACAAGTCGCGAGGAGATTTCTATTGACAAATATCTCCTTGAGGTTTCAAAGATTGACCTCTTGAGTCCGGAAGAGGAAGTACAGCTTATAAAGCGAATACGCAAGAACGACAGGCAGGCCTTTGACCAGTTGATCGGTGCGAATCTTCGATTTGTTGTATCCGTTGCCAAGCAGTACCAAAACCAGGGACTCTCATTTCCTGACCTGATCAATGAAGGAAATATTGGGCTGATAAAAGCCGCCGAACGATTCGACGAAACACGTGGGTTCAAATTCATTTCCTATGCGGTGTGGTGGATACGTCAATCAATTTTACAAGCGCTTGCAGAGCAGGCCAGAATTGTGCGTTTACCATTAAACAAAATAGGCTCCATCAACAAAGTAAACTCAACTTATTCTACGCTGGAACAACAATTGCAACGCGAGCCAACCTTTGATGAAATATCAAAAGTCCTGGATATACCGGTGAAAGATGTTCAGCAGGCCCTGGGCAGCTTCAAACGTCATCTCTCCATGGATGCCCCGATAGGGAATGAAGATGAAAAAGGAACCATGTATGATGTTTTCCTTAGCAACGACATTAAACCTCCTGACGGAAATCTGGAAATTGAATCACTTAAAAAGGATATATCCAACTCCCTTTCGTCACTACAACCCAGGGAAATTGAAATAATAAAACTCTTTTATGGTTTAGACGGCCGACAGGCCAAATCATTGGAAGAGATAGGCATAATAATTGGACTCACAAAAGAGCGCGTCCGTCAAATCCGGGAACGTGCTTTAAAAAAGTTAAAACAAAAACACCGGAATCGTCAGTTAAAATCATACCTATAATTTATGTGAAATATATTCTCGTATAATTTAAAATGTATAAATTTGCCGGGACAGGTATTTAACCTGTCCTTTTTTTGTGTACAATTAAAAACATTCAATGAGCTATCTTTTATCCCCTTCTTTACTGGCCGCAGATTTCGGCAATTTGGAAAGAGACATCAAATTAATCAACAAGAGTGAGGCAGATTGGTTACACCTTGACATTATGGATGGTGTTTTTGTACCAAATCTTTCATTTGGCATCCCGGTACTTGAGCACATTGCAAAAATCAGTACCAAGCCGTTAGATGTACATTTGATGATTGTAGAGCCCGACAAGTACATTTCTAAGCTGAGTAAAATGGGTGTTTATATGTACAATGTGCATTACGAGGCCTGCACCCATTTACATAGGGTGGTACAAAAAATTAAGTCCGCGGGAATGAAAGCAGCCGTTACCATAAATCCGGCCACCTCCGTTTTTTTACTGGAGGACATTCTTGAAGACCTTGACATGGTCCTCTTAATGAGTGTTAATCCAGGTTATGGTGGTCAGAAATTCATCCCCAATGTTTTGAACAAAACGGCTCAACTGAAAGAGATGATCCTCCGAAAGCAATTGAATACATTAATTCAGGTTGATGGTGGTGTAAATGACAAAACAGCCAAACAACTTCTTGACCATGGTGCAGATGTATTGGTGGCCGGCAGCTATATTTTCGATGCCGACGATCCAAGCACTGTTATCTCTCAGCTCAAATCTTTATAACAACACACTTACATATGAAACGATTGTTAACCATTTTGATCCTGTCCTATACGATGGGACAGTTACATACGCATGCCTGCACGAATTTTCTGATAACAAAAGGCGCATCAAGCGACGGCACAACCATGATTAGCTATGCAGCTGATTCTCATGTCCTTTATGGAGAGTTGTATTTTTGGCCGGCTGCCGATTACCCAAAGGGGAGCAAGTTGAAAGTTTACGAGTGGGATACGGGTAAATTTCTAGGCGAAATTGATCAGGTAGAACATACGTATCAGGTTACAGGAAATCTGAACGAATATGGACTATCCATTGGAGAAACAACCTATGGTGGGAGACATGAATTGGTTGACACAACCGGGATTGTGGATTATGGAAGCCTTATGTACATCACCCTGCAACGTGCAAAAACGGCCCGTGAAGCCATTCAGGTTATGAGTGATTTGGTGGAAAAATATGGCTATTACAGTTCAGGTGAATCGTTCTCCATTGCAGATCCCAACGAAGCCTGGATCATGGAGATGATAGGCAAAGGTCCTGGAAATACCGGTGCTGTGTGGGTTGCACAGCGCATTCCTGACGGATTTATATCTGCACATGCGAATCAGGCACGCATTACCACCATTGACTTTAAAGACAGTGATAATTTCATGTATTCTAAAGACGTGGTAAAGTTTGCTAAAAAAATGAATTATTTTGATGGTGAGAAAGAAGAGTTCAGCTTTTCGGATGTATATGCGCCACTTGATTACGGAGCCATTCGTTTTTGTGAAGCGAGGGTATGGAGCTTTTTCAACATGGCAAATCCCGAAGTTGCACAAAAATACCTGCCTTACATCGAAGGAAATTCAAACGAACGCATGCCGTTGTATATCAAACCGGCAAAAAAATTATCCTACAGGGATGTGCAACATATGATGCGTGACCATTTCGAAGGAACACCGTTGGACATGACAACTGACATCGGGGCCGGCCCCTTTAGTTGTCCTTACCGCTGGAGACCTTTAACCTGGCAGTTAAAAAACGATACTGTTAACACATACTTCAACGAACGCGCCATTGCAACCCAGCAAACAGGATTTTCATTTATTGCCCAGTTGAGAGACAATGTTCCTGATCCTATAAAAGGCGTATTATGGTTTGGTGTGGATGATGCTGCATCCAATGTTTATGTCCCAATCTACGGCGGAATAAAAGAAGTGCCTGAGTGCTTTAAAGTGGGCAATGGGAATTTACTTGAATTCTCCTGGACCTCTGCATTCTGGATTTTCAACTGGGTATCAAACATGGCGTACACGCGCTATTCCAATATCCAACCCGATGTAGAAAAGGTACAAACAGATCTGGAAAACCAGTTTGAGAAGTCACTGCCTCAGATGGATGCCATTGCCATGGATTTGTATAAGAAAGATAAAGACGAATTCTACAAGCAAATCACCAATTATTCACTGGCTGTTTCTGAAAACACACTGAAACGATGGAAAGACCTGGGAGAATTTCTGATGGTTAAATACATTGATGGCAACATTAAAAAAGTGAAGAATGGCTCATTTGAACGAAACGAATACGGTTTACCCGCTTCACCGGACCAACCGGGTTATTCAAACGACTATTATAAAACGGTGGTAAAACAAACAGGCGACAAGTTGAAAATGAAAGGAGAAGCTGGCCATTAGTTTGGACTGGAGGCTCCTTTTGCTGGAAAGAAACGATTTAGAAGTGCATCTTACAGCTTAGAAACAAGCACCTTGCTCCCTTCTGCAATATTGAACAAGAAATGAAATATGAATTATTGTTTCGCTTAACAATTTATTGCTACTTTTACACCGATCACTGATTGCCATGGATATCATAAAGAAGTACTTCACAAATCTTACGGACGACCAATACGAGAAACTTGATGCATTGGTTGATTTATATACTGAATGGAATTCTAAGATAAATGTTATCAGCAGAAAGGACATTGCAAACCTTGCTGAACGGCATATTTTACATTCCCTAAGTATTCAAAAAATCATTCGTTTTCATCCTGGCACTAACATTCTGGATGTTGGAACCGGAGGAGGATTTCCGGGCATTCCACTTGCCATCATTTTTCCGTCATCAAAATTTCATTTAATTGATTCAATCGGAAAAAAGATACAGGTGGTGTCGGAAGTTGCAAAGGCGCTTAAGCTTGAGAACGTTCGTGCAGAGCAAAAGCGGGTTCAACAGGTGATGGCAAAATATGACTTTGTGATTAGTCGTGCCGTGACAGCCTTTCCACGCTTTGTAAAGATGACAAGAAAGAACATTTCGGATGAACAACAAAATGGTTTACCCAATGGCATCTTATACTTAAAAGGCGGAGACTTCAGTTTTGAGCTCCGCCATCACAAGGAACAGGTTGCAATTTTCAAACTGTCCGATTATTTTGAAGAAGAATTTTTCGAAACAAAAAAAGTTGTTTATTTACCTATATAATTTCCTCTCCTCTTTTTTTCTGTATCTCTACTGCCACATCCCCCAGTTTATACTTTTGAATCTTTCCGCTGGCCGTCATTGGATATTCATGTACAAAATAGATGTACTTTGGAATTTTAAAACGCGAGATATTTCCCCTGCAGAAGTCTTTTACATCCTCTTCGCTTAAAGAAACATTGTCATGCAGTATGATAAAGGCTCCCACCTGCTCTCCATATTTAGGCGAAGGTACGCCTGCCACCTGTACATCCTTAATCTCCGCCATAGTATAGAGAAATTCTTCAATTTCTCTCGGGTAGATATTTTCTCCTCCCCGAATGATCATGTCTTTAATGCGACCTGTAATTCGATAATATCCTGCTTCGTTTTTCACCCCAAGATCTCCGGAATGCAACCATCCGTCCTTGTCAATGGCAGCTTTTGTAGCTTCCGGATTATTGTAATACCCTTCCATTACATTGTATCCCCGACACATCACTTCACCCTGAACGTTGGCAGGACACTCCTCTCCTGTTTCCGGATTGACAATTTTCACTTCAATGTTTGGCAATTCCTTACCAACGGTAGAAACCTTTGCTTCCAGCGGATCATAGGTTCTGGTTTGGGTCATCACGGGTGATGCTTCTGTTAAGCCATAGGCAATGGTAACATCCTTCATATTCATTTTTTCAACAACCTGAGTCATCACATCCATGGGACAAGGAGCCCCTGCCATAATCCCCGTACGCAAGGATGACAGATCAAACATATCAAACATCGGATGATGCAACTCAGCAATAAACATGGTCGGAACACCATACAAAGCAGTACATTTCTCTTTTTGAACAGATGCCAACACAACGAGCGGATCAAAATTTTCAACAATCGTCATGGTTGCCCCGTGGGTAAGCACTGCCAATACTCCCAGCACAATCCCAAAACAGTGAAACAGGGGAACGGGAAGACAAACGTTTTCATCACCTGTAAACTTCTGACACTCACCAATGTCCCATCCATTGTTCAAAACATTGTAATGCGTTAGCATAACACCCTTCGGAAACCCGGTCGTCCCGGAGGTGTACTGCATATTGATCACATCCCGGGCCTTATTCAACCCTTTAACCCGCAGCAGTTCATCATCGGGAATGTATTCGCCTGTGAGTAACAGTTCGGCTGTATTGTACATCCCGCGATGTTTTTCTGGTCCAAGAAAGATGACATTTTTCAACATGGGAAAACGTTCACTTTTCAAATACCCACGTTCGGAAATTTTCAATTCAGGCACCAGCTCATATACCATCTTCACGTAATCACCGTCGCGCCATCCATCTATGATGCACAATGCTTTCAGATCAGCGTTTTTCACAAGGTACTCCAACTCATGAAGCTTGTAATTTGTATTGACAGTCACCAAAACCGAACCGATTTTGGCTGTTGCAAAGAAATAGGTTAACCAATCCGGCACATTTGTCGCCCAGATGCCTACATGGTCACCTTTTTCAATGCCAATGGACATCAGCCCTTTGGCAAGCTTATCCACGCGCTCGTTAAAGGAAGCATAGGTAAATCGCAGATTTCTGTCGGCATAAAGAATAAAATCTTTATCCGGTGTTTCATGTGCAAACCGATCCAGGAAAGCACCAATTGTATCGTTAATCATAATTTTGTTGCTCCAGGTTTAGAAGGGTGCATAAACAACGGCCAGAATTCTTGCGCCGGATTTTCCGGAAGCATGCACATGATGCGCCACAATAGAATCATAATAAATGGTATCGCCTTTTGCCAACAAATACACCTGATCCCCGTAATTGATTTCAACCTCACCATCAATCAC
This sequence comes from Bacteroidales bacterium, assembly GCA_041584055.1. GTDB lineage: Bacteria > Bacteroidota > Bacteroidia > Bacteroidales > UBA5342 > JBFHER01. The sequence goes on along the minus strand of JBFHER010000060.1, from coordinate 4,867 downwards.
ATATAAGAACTCTTCTCCTTCGTGAGATGAACTTTTAAAATCCTTTGATTCATTTTCCAAAAGGTCCACAAGAAATGGTTCCATGTGCCGTCCTGACTTTTGTCCAGCCAGGGAATAAAAATGCATTGATTCGCGTGCTTCTGTATTGTTGTTTGAAAAGCTGATGGTCTCAATACGCTCATCGGCTCTATTCACTACCGGTCCAAGCGTATCCTGATCATCTAAAAATGTTCCCAGACGAACACCCATTACTCTTGCCACCTTAATCAGTGGTGCCAGGGATGGCAGTAATTCATTTTTCTCTATGCGCTCAAGTTGGTTTTCAGTCAGTGCTGACCTTTCGGCCAGATCTTTCAGACTTAATTGCTTAAGTTTTCGAAGCTCAGCAATGCGTTCTCCCACTTTATGGTTCATGTTGTATCGATGTATTTTGGTTAAAAGATACCAAAGTTAAAAGATTGGCAGAAAAACCAAAAGAACAGAACGATTTTTTGTATGTCTGTGACGCGAAATAATGAGGAGGAACCGTAGTGTGCACCGATAAGAAAGAGCTTACAAGTATGTGCTTCGATTGTTCTTTAGCGCTTTATCCGCTGCGACCTTCCAAGCAAAAAGTAAAGAATAGAACCGAGGAAAGGTAAAAATAAAACGATCAGTACCCAAACCAGCTTATCTGATCCCTGAAAGTCATTCCTTACAATACTTATGAGAGCTAGAAGAGGCAATAACAAGCCGATCAATACAATAACGGAAACAAATACCGCAGATGTTACTCCAATCATTCCAGATACAAACATGTTTTAATAAATTAAAATTACAATGTGATACTAAACTTTCATTAAAATAGAAATAAATGTTTCTTGCAAATCATCACTTACTATTTATTTTTTCCAAAGTGTTTTTGAATCAAAGTATACAATTCTGTTTTGTCAACTGGTTTTGTGATATAATCATTGCACCCTGCTGCGATCGCCTTGTGCCTGTCATCATCTAATGCATAAGCAGTCTGTGCTATTATTACAATGTTAGAATTAAATTGTCGGATTTGTCTGGTTGCTTCATATCCATTCATTTCGGGCATACGAATATCCATCAAAATAAGGTCTATATCTGGATTATTGCGACAGGTTTGGATGGCTTCTTCTCCGGTTCTTACCTTTAGCACCTCTCTTCCGATCATTTTCACCGTTATATCAATGAACATTTCAGAGATCATATCATCTTCAACTATCAATATTTTCAAGTTGTTTATATGGCTGGCAATCGCATCAGGCATCAAGTTATTTCGATCTGCTTTTTCAAGGGATTTTGTATTATAAGGGATTGTAAAATAAAACGTTGAGCCAATGCCTTCCTTACTCTCTACCCAGATTTCACCACCAAGCTTTTCAACATACGCTTTACTAATCGCTAATCCCAATCCAGCACCTTGCCTGGCCATTTGATTGGGAATATCAGTCTGTATAAAACGCTCAAAAATAGCACCTTGCCAGTCTTTAGGGATCCCTGCACCCGTATCATTTACATAAAACTGTATTTGTTTTAGCTGATCTGGTCCGCTATTCAAATAATATCCGAATTCTATGGAACCTGTAGACGTAAATTTAATCGCATTTTTAACCAGGTTGGTTAGGATGGCATATAGTTTTTCTTTGTCTGTTGTTATGACAGCATCAACGGTTGGCAGGCCGGTATTTAAACTAAAATCAATGTTTTTTTCTTTCGCTTCCGGTTTAAAAAAGGTATAAATATATTCGCACTGCTCATTGATATTCGTTTCATTGAAATCAAACTTCAGAAGTCCGGATTCAATTCTTGAAATATCAATAATATCATTGATTATATTTAACATGCGAATGCCACTTTGCTCAATGATTCGAATGTACTCTTGTTGCTGAGATCCAGTCAAATCCTGTGACTTAAGTATCTCAGCAAAGCCAAGAATTCCATTCATAGGTGTTCTTATTTCGTGACTCATATTGGCAAGAAAAGCAGATTTCAATCTTTCATGTTCTTCTGCCTCTATTAATTCCTTCTCTGTCTGCTTAAGCTTGGTAAGGTCGATGTCGATGCAGAACATTTCTCTACTGCTTCCAGGGATATCAATGACTGCGTGACTTGAAAATACAGCGACATATGAACCATCCTTTCTTAGCAGGGACAATTCCGATGCCGGAATCGCTTGTCCTGTCTCAGCCATCTCTTTCATCGCCCTTCTAACAAAATCTGTCATCTCAGGCGGTATAATTAAATCCAACAAATTCTTACCAATCGCCTCCTGGGCAGAGTATCCATATAAAATCTCAGATGCACGGTTCCAATACTGTGTTGTGCCATCAGGGCTATACCCTTGAACGGATATATTTTCAATATCTTGTAATAAATAACGGAAGCGTGCCTCGCTTTGCTTTAATGCAACTTCCATTCTATTTCTTTCAGCAATGTCATTTTCATACAAAGCCTTTAATTTAGCGTTTTCCTGCTTCATGTCCTGTAACTCTTTAATTAGTTCAGCGACACTTTTTTCCTCTTCAATCATCTTACATTTTAATTATTGATTTGGCAATATTATTGGCCCGTATGATCATTACATCTTCAGTTTACATTCCGGCAAACGCTGTGTTATCTATTAAATTTAAGAAATAAATTTCTAGAATTAAAATATTTAAAACTACAAAGGAAGCACGTCTTCTTTGTATTTGCTGTTCACCTTTGCAGACCCTAATTTTCTTTTTCACAGGCAGGTAACAAAGATAAAGAAAAAGTATATTAGATATCTTTCGAATTTATCTAAAAATTATGACAGAGCGAAGTGGACATGACAGAACACGATATTTCAGCTAGGGCTCAATGCAAAAATGTGTTTTTCTCAGGCAAATAAGTTCATCGAGATTCGATCACCTTTAATCTATTCCGGATACGAAAAGCAAGTAGTACCCCTGCCAGGGCCAGTCCAACAATAATTCCATACCAGATGCCTTCCGGTCCAAAATCAAGGACAAATGCGCACACATAACTAACAGGAATACCAATAATAAGATAAGAGATGGTTGCAACGATCATGGGTATTTTAACGTCCCCAATGCCTCTTAAAATGCCGAGACAAACCACCTGCAAACCATCGAACAGTTGAAAAAAGGCAGCAACAATCAACAGTGATGCTGCCTGGTGAATCACCAGAGGATCCAGACTAAAGGCTCTGGGGAGATAAAAACGCAAAGTCCAGAAACCGATACCACAAAAAAGCATGTAAGCAAGAACCAGATGTACCGCAGAAAAAGCAGCTTTCTCAAGACTCGGGTAATCTTTCTTCCCATGTTGAAAACTCACCCGGATGGTTGTTGCCATAGCCACACCATTTGCAATCATAAAGGTAAAACTGGCCAAACCTAAAGCCACCTGATGTGCAGCCAGAGCAACGTCACTGATCCACCCCATCATCACCGCTCCAATGGCAAAAATTGAAACTTCAACCACCAACTGTGTGGCGATGGGTAAACCCATCGAAAAGACCTCTTTTATTTCACCCAGCGCATACTTAGCACCAGGCAAAAGCCGTAGATACATTCTAATTTTATCCACCCTCACAAAGGCGATGACCAAAACAGCAGCCATCACAACCCTGCTTACCAGGGTTGCATATCCGGCTCCATTCAGTCCAAGTTCAGGAAAACCCAACTTCCCAAATATCCAGGCATAATTTAAAACCACATTCAGGACATTGGATACTATGGTTGCAATCATTGCCAAAAGCGTATTCCCAAGTCCCTCTCCAATCTGTTTGAGAAACATAAAGAGAAGAAAAGGAATTAACGAAACACATAGAATTCTATAATATGATATGGCCAAACGCCATACTTCCTCTGCTTGATTCATATAGGGCATGGCGTAACTCAGGGCCCAGGTAATTGCAAACAGCAATATGGAGATTAGCACAGAAAGCAACCAGCCATTTTTAATAAATGAAGCCACCCTGTTCGTATCTTTGGCCCCCAATGCTTTCCCGATGAGTGGTGTCAGACCGATGTACATCCCAATGCCAAACACCATGACCACCATAAATATACTGTTTGCAAAGGATGCAGCAGCTAGTTCGGTGGTACCAACCCGACCAACCATGGCGTTATCGATCAAGCCTACCACCATTTGTCCCGCTTGTGTCAACACCAAAGGGATGGCAAGTGTGAGCAGTCGTTTATAATAAGGTAAATAGTTCCGAAACAAAGAATTGCCTTTATGAATGAATATTTATTGTGCAAATATAAAAGCAAAGTGACTTTACGCCACATCACTCTATGCAAAAAAACGCAAAGTACTCTTTTATTATTTGAGCACCTTATCTGCCGCCATTTTGCCTGTAAGGATAGACATGGGAACACCTGCCGGACTATAAGCCCACTGACCGGCCTGATAGATTGACGGGATTGGTGTGAGCACTGAGCGTGCAGAGAGCTGTATTTTATTTATCACCGGCATTTTCCTTTCGAATGTCCAGCCTACGATCGCTCCTTCAGAACTATTTATTCGGTTTGCGATGCTCAAAGGACTAAAGGAAAAAGACCTTATTATTTTATCTTTTAACATGGGATAAACAGAATCTGAAACAACCTTTACAACCTGTTTTTCAATCAGTTGCATAAATTCGTCGTACCACCCATCCTTCCTTACCTTTGCAAAGAGGTCAAACTCGGCAAGAAAACTGATCACAACTCCGGATTTTCCTTCTGGCACCAGATCCGGATCTTTTAACCCTGGAATCGAAATCTCGTAAGTATTCAATGCTGTAAACTTCTCCATCCATCGCAAAACATCGGCTTTATCCAGGTGATCCCAATTTTTAAGTAGTGCCGCCAATTCTGACCTATTT
>JBFHER010000059.1:0-16749 GCA_041584055.1 Bacteroidales bacterium | reverse complement strand
TGTTTTCTTTCTCAGGCCTGCAGTATCGATCATCACAAAATCGTAACCAAATTTTTGATAACGGGTATTGATTGAGTCGCGTGTTGTTCCGGCCACATTTGTGACGATGTTCCGCTCCTCACCAATAAATGCATTTATCAGGGATGATTTTCCAACGTTCGGTCTGCCAACCACTGCTATTTTAGGAATATTATCAAATTCATCAACCGCATCTTCCTTGAAATCTAGCTCATTAAGGACTGCATCAAGCAAGTCTCCGGTTCCTGAGCCATTGGATGATGAAATGGCATAATACTCTCCAAGCCCCAGGTTATAAAATTCGAAGGCCTCATTGTGCATCTTGGTGGTATCCACCTTGTTAACAACGAGTATCACCTTTTTCTTTGTGCGTCTCAATATTTCTGCAACAGACTGATCCATGTCTGTGATGCCTGTATACACATCCACAACAAATAAGATGGCATCTGCCTCATCGATGGCGATCATAACCTGTTTGCGAATCTCCTCTTCAAACACATCACTAGAGTTCACCACGTAACCTCCTGTGTCAATCACTGAAAACTCCTTTCCTCCCCACTCAACCTTACCATACTGTCTGTCGCGCGTTACCCCTGCCGTTTCATCCACAATGGCACGCCTTGATTCTGTCAAACGATTAAATAAAGTTGATTTTCCAACATTCGGTCTTCCAACGATTGCAACTATGTTTCCCATGTCTCTCTAATTTGGCCCAAAAGTAGTAAAAAAGTACTTAATGTACCTGAACCAGGCAAAGTACTTGAAGTAATTCGTGCATTCGAAGTTTTTGCAGTGCTTATCTACCGGAGGCAACCATGGCCTCAACGTCCTCAATGGTGATTGGAATGCGTTTTTTGCCTAACAGACGTGCACCTCCTTCCTCTATGATCAGGTCATCTTCAAGACGAATACCACCAAACGAACGGTATTCCTCTACCTTGCTGTAATTGATAAATGCCTCGTGCTTTTTCTCTTTTTTCCACATATCAATTAAGTCAGGGATAAAATAAATGCCAGGCTCATTGGTTAAAACCAGGCCTTTGAACACCTCACGACCATAACGCAGATACGCTTTCCCAAACTGTTCACTTCGTTTATAAACCTCGTCATAACCCACATAATTTTCCCCATAGCCCTCCATGTCATGCACGTCAAGCCCTAACTGGTGACCCAGTCCGTGTGGAAAGAACAAAGCATGTGCTCCTGCAACAATTGCTTCCTCAACATCACCCTTCATCAAGCCTAAGTCTTTGAGTCCGGCAGCCACCGTTCTTGCGGCCACCATGTGACAATCAACGTATGCCACTCCAGGTCTGGTTGCTGCAAAAGCATTGTTATTGGCGTCCAGTACAATCTGGTAGATGTCTTTTTGTTTCTGTGTGAACACACCACCCACAGGTGTTGTCCGCGTATGATCCGTTGCATAACCATGTGGGTTCTCCCACCCTGCATCTACCAACATCAGGTCCCCTTTTTTCAGGGCATTGTGATGATGATGATTGTGCAAGGTCTGACCATCTTTTGATAGAATAATGGGGAACGACACAGCACCCCCTTCTGAAAGTGCGATGCCTTCTATGGTACCCGCAATAGTACTTTCCATGGTACCAGGTTGTGCCATCTTCATGGCGGTGGTATGCATCAGGTAAGCCACATCCATGGCTTTATCCAGCTCTTCTACCTCACACAACTCCTTCACAGAACGGATTTTTACACAGGCTTTTATCACATCATCAGCCACAAAATCCTGCAATTGACCGGGATGAACATGAAGAAGCTCCGACAGCCAGAGGATGGTCTTGCCACGGTATGGAGGCAAAATCTTAATTTCACGTCCTTTTGCCAATGCTTCATCGATCAATGATTGCAACTGTTTCGAAGGCCGCACATCCTGTATTCCGATGGCAGCGCCTTTTTCAAGCATGGAGCTTGTGGTCCCTTCCCAGATGATATCCGCAATATCACGGTCGTCCCCGAAAAGAATATGTGCTCCATTGTCAACATCAATCACCCCCGTAAGTCCTGGCAGCTTATGTCCAAAAAAATACCGAAACGACGCATCCTGCCGATAATGATAGGTATTGGCACCATAATTCATGGCAGCCTCTTCGTTTGATGGCATCAGTATCAATCCGGACGAAACGCTGTTAAGTAGTTTATTTCTTCTGTTATGATAAACAAAATCCTGAAACATAGTCACTTGATTTTAGTTTTTATGTTGAAAAATCAATTTGGCTTACACCATTCTAAGCATATTCACCTCTTGCTCTGTAAGGAAGCGAAATTTACCCCTTGGCACGTTCTTCTTTGTTAAGCCTGCAAAATACACACGATCAAGCTTAACGACATTGTATCCAATGGACTCAAACATGCGGCGTACAACACGGTTCTGACCTGAATGAATTTCAAGGCCTACCTGACGTCGATCCCCTTCATCAACAAAACCAACTTCATCGGCGGCTATCTTTGTTCCGTCTTCCAGCTTAATGCCTTCGAGCAATTTTTCCAAATCCTGTTTGCTCACCGGATTATCAAGAAATGCATGGTATATCTTCTTTTTCCCGTATTTTGGATGTGTCAGACGATCCGTCAACTCACCATCATTGGTTAAAAGCAAAACACCTGTGGTGTTTCTATCCAGGCGTCCCACTGGATATACGCGCTCGTCACATACATCTTTTATTAAATCGAAAACGGTGCGTTTTGCATGCGGATCTTTCAACGTTGTAACAACATCTTTTGGCTTGTTCATCAGGATGTATACTTTATTCTCCGCCAAAAGCTTACGTCCGTCATACCGCACATCATCCTCCCGCTTCACCTTTGTCCCAAGCGCCGTCACCACGGTGCCGTTGACGGTTACCAATCCCTGGGCAATCAGGGTGTCGGCCTCACGGCGGGAACAAATGCCGGCATTGGCCAGAAAACGGTTCAAACGCAGCTCTTCATCATAAAAATTAGGATTTGATTTTCCGGATGGTCGCTTCCCCAGTTCTTTTTTTCCGAACTTCTTACGACGTTCTTCCGGACTAACAGAGGTATCAGAAACATCCTTTAAAAAATGCTTGTTCTTTTTCTTGAATTTCTCAACCTTACTTTTCCCAATTCTTTTTTGTCCTTCCGGCTTTCTTTTGCCTTTATTTTTATCCTGATTCATCTTTCTTTAATTAGACTGCAAAGGTGAGAAAAATTTGTCACATGCGATGTGATAATTGTTAGGAACATCATCATCCGGGTTTTAGGAGTAATACAGATGAAAAACAAGTGAAGACACAAGGAGGAATCCATTGAATTGGAACAACAAAAACCGAGTATCCCTCATGGTGCTTACCGCAAAAAAAAATCCCTCTGCCGAAGCAAGAGGGATTTCCTACAAACTAAACCCTAACTCAAATCCACCACACTAAACCAGTTTAAAGCCAAATACTGTGTGTCGGAAAAATAAATCGTGGTATCTGAAATACACGCGGCCATCGATGACTACTTTTATGGATCCTGCCGGAATATGTCGGAAGTACTTTGGCAAAGTGGTTAACACGTAGCCATTGTGATGAGGATGTCTGGTGTAGAAGTAACCGTCGTGATGGTAATAACGAATTCCGTCAATGTGGAAACCGTAAAATCCACCTGGCAAATTCATGGTCAGGTGAGGATACCTGTTTTGAGGATGCGGCTTATGATAGTTTTGCCCGTGTCCCAAATTCACTGGTCGGTAATTGTAATTGTTGTTCCAGCTTGAGTGACTGCTCCCTGTTTTAATCTTGGGGTGCTTTTGCTGTGGGGTGCTCTTTTGGTGTACAACCACAGGTTGTGATGGCCTTCTCTCCTGCGCTTTTCGCTCAACTGATGTTGCAGAATGACCTTTCACCGTTGCAGGTTTATTACTGGTTTTGCCGGGTTTATATACCGTCGCTGGTGTTTGTCTGGACGTTTGATCCACACCATCGTTGATTTTATATTTTATCACCCCGTTTGATCTGTTCTCTGAAGTTCTTCCCCTGCTGTCTTGCGCATTTGCCATTCCAACTGAAGTCAAGCTCATCAGGATGGTTAATCCTGCTATCCGAATAATTGTTTGTGCTTTCATGGCTCTGTATTTTAAGTGAAACAATGTAATTTGTCTCAAATAAAACAAAAGCCATGCCAAAATTATATCAGTCTGATTTGCAATCTATTACAAACAATAATCAATGGTTCTAATTAATCAATGCATGTAAATTTTGTTCTGTAATAAGTACTTTCTGCACGAATCTCAAGAATGTAATGCCCGGGTGCAAGGCTGCTGCGGTCAAACGTATAGAAATAGTCTGAAACCGTTTTATTCAATACGCAACGCCCCTCCATTGAATACACTTTTAGATGTGCATTTTCAAGATTTAAGCCCCGGATATCAACGGTCATTGATTCCATGTACGGATTTGGTCTTACAATAATTGGGAAGCGTGTCAATGTGGGCAAGCTTGCCTTCACTTCGATGCTAATTTCACCTTCATCCCCTCCCGCAGAACCATCCGATTGAATCCAATAGGTTTTACCAGGAGTTAAACCGCTCACCTTATCAATTTCAGCAGAATAATCAACATCATGGGCGTCATCGTTGGCGGCAATCAAACGATACTTTGCCGGATCACCGGACAGGATATCTTCCCATCCACCGGTGGCTGTTGCCTCGTACAATGCAAGTTGATTGTCAAAGCCAAAGCTATACACGGAGACTTCACCCGTAATAGGTGCTTCAAACCTGAACCAAATTGAATTATGTAACCCTCCTTCAACGCACCAGGTTGATTGTGTATCGCAATCCCCTTCGTCCGGTGCTGGCTCGTCATCTTCAACGGTTGCATAACGATTCGAAAATGGCCCATATTCCGTATTCACCAGAAGGTACTTGGCATCCTTGATGTCATCGTGCTCAACAACCACGGTTGTTATCAATAATGAATCGGTGGAGGAACAGGATCCCAAAAGGCCCTTTACTTTTATCCATTGCGTTTCATTTTCCGGCACCAGTTTTATTACCTGATCCGTCAATGTCCACTTGCCATCCCCCAAATCCCAGAGATAATCTTCTGCGCCAAAGGCCGTGAGTGTCACCGGCTTTCCTCTGGCCACGGTACTTCTGGTTCCATTCAAGCTGATATATACTTCAGGAGATTCAACAACTTCTATATAGTTGGTGCGCAGCAGCGTATCTTTTGTATCAGCACCAAAGGCAATTAACCGTACGGTCTTTAAGCCCGGAACATCAAATGCAATCTTAACCGTATCCCATATTTGATATGATACAACGCTTGTATCCAAATGGGCACCTTTGATTTTCCAGATGAATGAATCGGCCATGCCTACTGACTGATTAATTAACTGCGTTTCCATGCCCAGGCAATAGATCTTCCGGTCAGCCACAAACGAAGCAGTGATCTCATCCATGTTCTTCGCATAAGCCCGTATGCATAAATCTTTTTTATATTCTCCCAGCGCACCAAATGATTTCCAGTCTACGCCATCACTGCTTGCCCACTGATTTCCGGTTTCCAGGACTGGAATGGCAAAGCCTGACTCCCTTTCTTCGACCGGAATGGGATAATTATAGCCGGGTGTCTTGTACTTGGCCATCACATAAAAGTCGCCACTGTCTATTTCAAGTGAAGTTTCAAATGAATAATACCCGGGAAAGCGACAAACCAGGTTGTAAAACTCGCCGATTGTATCAGACAATTGTATTCCATCCCAGGATTTTGCCACCACAAATTCTAACATCGTTCCTCCTGTGCTCACAAAGGTGCCTAAGCGATTGAGCAATTGGGTACGAGGTGCTGTAAATTTGGTCAGTGCATATGCAAGCTCCCTGTTTTCGGCTTCAGGAAAACCATGCGATCCAACCGCACCAAGATCATCGAACATGTAAAGGGTATCAATTTCGTTCACTTCCAATCGTTCGGGATAAAGGCTCACCTTTGCCCCAACATGAGAATCCTCATATGACACATAAAAATATCCCTGCTCCCCAAAACTAAGGCCCCATGAGTTTTTCACAATCCAAACACCGGGTGAGGCAGGCGTACCGGAACTACTGCCTGTCACTTTGATTGTATCATTCCAACCCACAATGCTTACGCCATGATCCACGCCACTGCTGCCCTTGTAGTAAAACGTGTTGTCGTATGAATTATAATTTGAATAAAAATTATCAGTACTCATGGAGGTGGCAACAGCACCATATTTGTATATCATGTATTTCGTCATTTCCACACCTCCCGTCACAATGTAGTTTGTCACATAGGCCTGCGGTAAGATCGTATCTCCAAAATCAACACATCCGGATACGCCCATGTTGCCATAAGGATCCTGTGCTTCTAAATACGGTCCCGTAAGTCTGGTGAGGTAAGATGCAGCAAGGGTTGAGTTCCCTCCTTCCTCAGGGCCCCATTCAAAACCATGACAATGTGCCATATTCCGTTCAGAGAAGTCGTAGGTTATGCCTGTGGACCGGAGCCAGGTTGATTCGATGGATGCAAGTGCGGCAAAAGCCCAACACGTGCCGTAAGAGCCCTGATCCTTTATTGAAGTAACTGCATTCTCTTCCCTTAAATCAAACACTTCAGGATACATGGTCACTCCTTTCTGCACCTTCTTTTCAAATGACATTTTAAACGGGTGCGGAATGTATCCGGTACGGTAATTCTCAGGCCTTTCCAGGTAGTCCTGGTAATCTTCACTTAAGGGCGCTTTGGATTCGTCGTTTTGTCCCATTAAAAGAACAGTAAACATCACCCCCACCAATCCTGCAACAATTCGACGAAACATACTCAGTCGTTTAAATATTTTTTTAAATCTATCTTCTCAGGAATAAACATTGATACATTTCCCCCATGTCGCAATACATCCCTTACAATGCCCGAATTAACCGGGGTATGTTCGGGTGTGGTCAATAAGAAAACGGACTCTATCCCCGACATCTTACGATTCACCTGTGCAATGGCGCGCTCGTATTCAAAATCAGCCGAGGTGCGTATCCCCCGAAGAATAAATTGAGCGTTGTTCTCCAGTGCAAAATCCACAGTCAATCCCTTGTACCCCTTTACAACTATGCGAGGTTCGTCCTTAAAAACGTCACGGATCATTTCTTCCCTGGCGTCCTGAGAGAAAAGTGTATTTTTATTTGCATTGTAACCCACCCCAATGATGAGTTCATCAAACAATTCCAGGCCTCGTTTTACGATGGACTCATGACCGATGGTAAAGGGATCAAAACTTCCCGGGAAAATCGCTTTTCGCTTCATATACATCTCCTCACTAAATTAATGTCGACAAGCAAAGGTAATAAAGATTTATTGAATGGATGGGACAGTTTTTGATTTAAGCCCTGTGTTTGTAATGTTCCGGGACCTGCATAAACACATGCAAATGGTGAAGCAGGCATCCGGAAACCGCTGATAAGCGTCATGCGCTGTAAAGCAAAATGCCGGCGTTGAAAGCTACTGTATATCGCTTGAAAAAACAATTTATTCACGAAACCCTAGTGCCTGTTGAATGTCATTTATCAAATCATCAGCGTCTTCGATGCCCACCGACAATCGCATCATTGTTGGACGTATTCCCATTTCCAAACGTTTCTCTTCTGGAAATTCGTTGTAAATCGTTGAGAAAGGATGGATGATCAGCGATTTATTATCGTTTAGGTTTGTAGCCCGTCTGATCACCTTTAATTGATTCATGAAAGCAAAACATGCTCCCTGTGTTTCAAGGTCGAAGGTCATTATTGTTCCCGCCTTGCCGTTAAAAAAATCCACAGCCAACTGATGGTTGGCTGCATCGGGCAATCCGGGGTAGTCTACCCTTTTAATTCTGGAGTCTGATTTAAAAAATGTGCCCAATTGCATGCAATTGGAATAACTTCGGTCAAAACGAAGCTCAAGCATATCCAAACCTAGAATCTGAAAATATGCTGAGTGTGCGGTCATGCAAGGACCAAAATTCCGAAAGATACTCTTTTTAGCCTTTGCCCAGAATGCATCTTTTCCAAACTTTTCACACTGCATCTTCAGGTTTCCATTCCCGGTCCACTCGTAATTTCCATTGTCCAGAATTAAACCACCCACAGCAGTGGCTCCTCCTGAAATATACTTGGTAGAGGACATCACTTCCACATTCACACCATGCGCAATGGAACGAAACACATTGGGAGGTGTAAGGGTGGAGTCCGCAACCAATACAAGATTCTTATTTCGAGCAATCTCATTTAACAACGAGATATTGGCAATCTCCAATTGTGGATTGGTTACTGTTTCAAAGTATATCGCTTTTGTATTTTCATCGATCCGTTTTTCAATTTCATCCTTTTTGGATAAATCACAAAACCGCACCTCTATTCCAAGATCTTTCATGTTTGATTGAAACAAGGCATAGGTGTGTCCAAAAAGGTGATTACTGCTGATGATGTTATCTCCATTTTTGCATATCGCAAGCATTGATGTTGAAATTGCAGCCATGCCGGAAGCCACCGCGATGACTTTATGGGCACCCGTTAATGCTTTCATTTTAGCTTCCAGGTATTCCACCGTTGGATTTCCAGTGCGTGAATAAACGTGCGCAGGAAGCTCACCCCTGAAATTAGCGGCAATGTCTTCGGACGATTCAAAATCAAATGCCACTGATTCATAAATTGGCATATGTAAAGCCCTGTGAGGATCATCCTTTGGAAAAGCAACGTTAAGAGATTTGGTGGTAAAACTGTTTTTACTCATAATATTTTTTTCAACTGATAACACTACTAACACACTAACAAGGAACTTGGTTTAAGCTGTTCCTTGAAAAACAGGTTCAATCATCGCTTCGTCTACGTTTACCTTACACAAATGCCGTCACTTCAATGAGACCTTTTTATTCAATCAATCGATATGCGAGTACGCGATTATCAAAAAAGGTTGGAACCACCATCATACTGGTTTCTTTAATAAACCACAGGTCTGCTGAATTCACGCCTTCCTCTCGTGAGTCCTGAAGATTCACCAGACCTCCTTTTTCTGAAAAATGAAACAACTGACCCTGCCAATCAGAAAGCACATAGCTCCCTTCTACATTTGTTTCCATCACACCATCCCCATGTCCAAGACCTTTTGTAACTTCATTTTGTTGGGCATCCGTTAAGCCGAATTTAATTAAATCAGAAGTGGTTGAATTCAAAATCAACAACTGATCATTCAACACGCGTAAGCCATTGGGGCGCCCTTCGAGAGCACTTACCACCTCATCCACCTTGCCATCAATATAACCATAGACCTTTCCGCCTCCTGAATCACTTAAATAGACCTTTCCTCTGGCATCACAAGTCACATCATTGAGGTTCACTGCTCCCTCAATTTCAATCCGTTGTGCTATTTCTCCAGTCACCATGTTTATAATTATTAGCGCATCAATGTCTGCCACATACAGCATTTCATCCACGATGGCCATGCCCTTGGGGCCGTCCAAACCACCTACCCAAAACAGATCCACAATATGGCCTTCTTTATCAATCCTTGAAATAAAGCCGTTGCCATCTTTTTCCCATGGATTCTCATTGACATTCGACACATAAATAAATTCACGTTCCTCATCATAAATCACCGATTCCGGCGTACGTAACAGGGTGTCTGTGGCCCAAAGTAATTCAATTTTAACATCTGCTTCCATCGCAGTGGATTGTTTCTCCGGTTTCTTTTGTTGCCCACAAGCGGCTAACAAGATCACAAGTGCAAAAAGACTAATTTTTTTTATCATGACATGGATATTAATATTTGTAACGTAAAAATACGATAATAAACAATACCTTCATAGCGGCGGTCCAAACCATTGTGCAACATGCAATAAAAATGGCGTGATCAGTCTGTTAAAACTTTCGAATTGGCACCATGTTCCTTACCTTTGCCGCTTATAAAAACGAAACAATTGAGGTTCTTTTTTCACATATCCTACAATGGCGCATCTTTCAGGGGATGGCAGCGTCAACCGGATGCTGTGAGTGTGCAGGCAACCATTGAAGATCAGCTGGCACTTTTATTAAAAAGAAGAACTCATATTATGGGCTGTGGACGAACAGATGCTCAGGTACATGCAAGTCAGTTTTATTTTCATCTGGATTTGTCAGAGAAACCGGATCAACACTTCATACACAAACTCAACATGATGTTACCGGAGGCCATAACAATTCATGAAATGTTTCAGGTTGAAGAAAACAAGCATGCACAGCACAGTGCCCTGACAAGAACATACGACTACTTTTTTCATACACAGCGAAATCCTTTCATCTCTCAACTTAGCACTTATTACGATCTGGAGAAGATTGACATTGTTCTAATGAAGCAGGCTTTACAGATGATACAACACAATACCGATTTTTCGTCTTGCTGTTTAACGCCTTTGCGCCATACCAGCACCATTTGCAACATCATGCATGCACAACTCTATCAACATCAGCGGACTGGGCAATACAGGTTTCAGTTTAAAGCAGATCATTTTTTAAGAGGCATGATACGCATTCTGGTAGGGAAACTACTTTTGGTCGGAGCTGGCAAACTTTCTGTTGAAGCATTTCAATCGCTTCTTAAATCCAAACAGCAACCCCGGTTTCTGAATCAGGCCTACCCGCAGGGTTTATATCTTTCGAAAGTAGACTATGCATTTCTGGATCGGCCTTCCATTGCTGATCCTTTTCAGGCATCATCACAAAACGAACAATGGCAGCTGCTTTAAAAAAATTAGTTTTAAGTTTGTAAAAAAATAATTCATGACGTCACCTCAACACTCTCAATTCATCGCTGCACTTCAAAAAAGTTTATCCGACAATACATTTATCAAACTTACCTTTGCCAACAAACGCAATAAATCGGATGATTTAAAAACCGCAAGTGCGAAACGAATCAACATAAAACAAGGTGAGTTTCTGAGTGTGGTATACAGACATGAAACAAAAGATATCACAAAAAATTATTCCTATCCAGAGGCCGGAGAGTTATGTACAAGCTTATTGAATGAATCCTTTCATCAGGGCGATCTTTATACAACGGAAAACGATTATCATTACATCATTCATCCAAACGGGAAATCGAAACTCAGAATCAAAGCTGCGAGTTCATCCTCCGTTCCCGCAGATACGCATGACAAAACAAAACAAAGGATCATCAACACGCAAAACAACATATACCTCCGTGAACTAGGCATTACCACCGGGGAATGGAAAGTAAGACCAAAAAAGCAGGATAAATACCGACAAATCAACAAGTACATTGAAATCATCGACGGGATACTGAAATCAGCGGGTCTTGAGAATGAAATACAAGTGGCTGACATGGGTGCCGGGAAAGGTTATCTAACCTTTGCCCTGTACGATTACCTCAATCATGTGCTTCATAAAAAGGCGAAAGTTACCGGCATTGAACTGCGAAAGGAACTTGTTGATGAATGCAACAGGATTGCAGCACTTGCGGGTTTTTCTGATTTATCATTTCAGCAGGGTACGATCAAAGACGTTGATATTCCTCAAACAGATGTGATGATTGCACTGCATGCCTGCGACACAGCAACCGATGACGCAATTTTCAGAGGTATCGCCGGAAAATCAAAGGTGATTATTTGCGCCCCCTGTTGCCACAAACAGATAAGAAAACAAATCAATCCGAACAACGCCCTGCAGCAAATCACACAGTACGGGATACTCAAAGAACGTCAGTCGGAACTAATTACGGATGGTATCCGTGCCCTGTTACTTGAAGCCCACGGCTATAAAACAAAAGTATTTGAATTTATTTCAACTGAGCACACACCCAAAAACATACTTATTGTGGGTATCAAAACAGAAGATGAAGCCATACTGAAGCAAGAGAAACTACAGATGATTGCAAGCATCAAACAAACCTATGGCATACAATATCATTACCTTGAAAAATTACTTGGCATTAATGATTCTCCCGATAAATTATAAAATATCCCCAAAAATAGCTATTGCTAAAAGAATGAATGTGCCTATTTTTGCATCGTGAGACTCGAATTAAAAAACATAATCACAAAAGGAACATCAATCCTATTGATGCTTGCGGTGCTGGGTTTAATCCTGAACAGGATAATCAATACGCACACACACATCACGGAAAACAACGCTGTTGTTACACACGCACATCCTTTCAATCAAAAGAGCAGCGAAGATCCACAAAAATCACATCATCACTCTTCGGTGGATTTTTCTTTTTTGGATCATTTCAATTTGCTTTTTATTGCATCTTTAATCTTATTTTCAACACGCTTAGAACATGCCCAAAAATATTACCTGAGATATAATCTACTTAGGATTCAAAACAATGCTTACGACTTTTCGTCAGGCAGGGCTCCTCCCTTTAATAACTACAATTAGTCAATTTATCGTATTTATTAATCTTTTCAGGGTAAACAATCTCACCTGAAAACAACATTTAAGCAATGAAATATTTTACATTGCCGGTTGCATTGCTATTTCTGTATGTAACCAGCACCTTTGCTGAAGACCCCAGGGGTGGTTCAGACGCAAACATTATTGGCCACGTTGTATGTGGTGAAGAACACCTCCCTTTTGTGAATATCAGCATCAAAGGAACAACCATTGGAACAACAACCGACGAAACAGGACATTATGAATTGATAAATCTGCCAGTAGGAGAATACATTGTTTGCGCTACAGCACTGGGCTATAAAACCGAAGAATTTGCAATAGAGACAAAGCAAAGCACAACCAGGGAAATCAAATTCAATTTGGAAGAGGACATTCTTGGGCTGAATGAACTCGTCGTAACAGGCGACAGAAATGCCCGGCAACGAAAAGATGCAATGGTCATTGTAAACACGCTTACACCCAAATTATTCGGTGCCACCGAATCGGTGAACATAAGTGAAGGACTCAATTTTTGCCCAGGTCTCAGAACCGAAAACAATTGTTCAAATTGTGGTTTCACACAGGTTAGGATGAATGGACTTGAAGGCCCATACTCTCAAATACTGATAAACAGTCGACCTATATTCAGCGGGCTGGCAGGAGTTTATGGTCTGGAACTCATCCCATCCAACATGATAGAAAAGATTGAGGTTGTCCGCGGTGGCGGATCTGCCTTATATGGGAGCAATGCAATTGCCGGCACAATTAATCTCAGATTAAAAGATCCCCTGAGCAATGTTTATGAAATTGGCACAAATACCGGCGTTTTAGGAACAGGGATAGAGGGTTCCGGGAATCCTGCCACAGACTATAATTTAAATGTAAACGCCTCTGTGGTTTCAGATGATCGGAAGACAGGACTCGCCTTGTACGGATTTAACCGGTCCAGGAGTGCGTTTGATGCCAACGGGGATTCGTTTTCAGAAGTAACAGAAATTGACAATACAACCTTTGGGGCTCGTTTGTTCCGACGCCTTGGAGAACGTAACAAGCTCTCTTTCGATTTCTTTAGGATTGATGAAGAACGTCGTGGCGGGGATAAATTTGAAACCAGACCGCATGAAGCAACCATCGCAGAAGCGCTTGCACACAAGATCACGACAGGGGCTCTTTCCTATGAACAATTTTTCAGAGAATACGACCTGCTCTCTGTTTATGCATCAGCACAACATGTTAAGCGAGATTCGTACTATGGAGCCGGGCAATCCCTGTCAGACTATGGTCTTACAAAAGACCTCACAGGCAATGGTGGATTTCAATACAAAGCCCTACTTGGTGCCTCAACGCTCACCTTTGGATCTGAATACACCTTTGGAGAGCTAAGTGATAAAAAACTGGGGTATCCTGATCTTGAAAACGCGCTTGTGACTGACGAGGGCGACATTCAGTTCATTCACATGCCAGATTTACTTATTGCAAATCAACGAAGCACAACACTTGGAGCCTTTGTTCAATACGATATCAAATGGAATCTCCTCAAACTCTCCTTCGGAGGACGGTATGACCATTACGTGATCGAGGACCTGAAAACGGATAATGCAAAAGACGGCAATGTGTTTAGCCCGCGCATAAACGTCATGTACGACATTTTACCAAATCTTCAAACGCGGCTTAGTTTTTCGAGAGGCTACAGGGCGCCGCAGATTTTTGATGAAGATTTACACATTGCCACATCTGCAGCACGCAAGGTGATGCACGTCAACGATCCCGATCTGATCGCAGAAACAAGCAACAGTTACATGGGTTCTCTGGACTACAATTTCAAGATCAACACAAAACCAGTCACTGTATTACTTGAAGGCTTTTATACCATTTTAAACAATCCTTTTGCGAATACTCCGGGAGCGCCTGGTGAAGATGGCACGGTCATCTATACACGCATCAACAAGCAAGAAGGGGCCCTTGTAAAAGGACTGAATACTGAAATTCGTTTTTATCCTGCTTCCAACTTTTCTGCCAGCACAGGAATTACATTTCAGGACAGCAAATATGAAAAAGCGCAGGACGAATTTAATGAGCGTAATTTCTTCAGGGCGCCGGATGTGTATGGCTTTGTGAATCTGGATTGGGATTTTTCTCAAAACTGGTGCTTATCCGCATCCGGGAATTACACCGGCGAGATGCTGATCCCTTACTACGGACCGGAACTCAGCAACCCTGAACTGGGAGAACTGAGAACAAGTCCTGATTTTATGGTGGTAAATGCAAAACTAAGCTACGATTTTGAAATTGGCGGCGGGGCCAAACTGCAGCTCTTTTCAGGAGTGAAAAACCTATTCAATGCTTATCAGACGGACTTTGATAAGGGCGCAGACAGAGACCCCAGCTATATTTACGGGCCAGGTGCTCCAAGGATGCTTTATCTGGGAATAAAAATTGGCAATAAAATATAATCAGTCAGGGCCTGGGCGAATTACTTTCGCCCAATCCCTGCTACAACTCCCTTAACAATGGCTGTCAGTTTTGGTTCTGCAGCAATTGCAACCTTCTGTACCTCTTCATGGGATACCTCTTCGATTGTTTCTGGAATACCCATGTCGGTAATGATGGATATGGCAAAACATTTGATCCCCGCATGATGTGCCACAATCACTTCCGGCACCGTTGACATGCCAACCGCATCACCGCCAAGAATCCTGAACATCCCATATTCTGCAGGTGTTTCGAAGGTTGGCCCTTGAGTTCCAACATAGACACCATACTTCACATCGATCTTTTTTTCAGCCGCCACAGCGCCTGCAAGATCCACATATTTTTTACAGTAAACCTCACTCATGTCCGGGAAGCGGGGACCGAAAACGTCCATGTTCTTACCGCGCAACGGATGCTCTGGAAAATGATTGATATGATCCGTAATAATCATCACATCCCCCACAACAAAATCAGGATTCATACCTCCTGATGCATTAGAAACAATGAGATTCTTCACTCCCAGGAACTTAAACACACGCACCGGGAAGGTAACCTCGCTCATGTTATAACCTTCGTAATAATGGAAACGTCCTTGCATTGCCAGTATGGGTTTCCCTGCTATTTTCCCTTTGATTAATCTTCCAGCGTGCCCTTCCACTGTGGACACAGGGAAGTTAGGAATCTCCTCGTAAGGGATGGAAGCTTCAATTTCTATCTCTTTCACCAGTCCGCCCAGCCCCGTTCCCAATATGATGGCTGTATCAACTTCAAGCTGGTAATTATTTTTTAAGTAGTCGGATGTTTCTTTTATTGCGCTTAACATAATTCATTATTTTTTCGTCAAACTGCTCCTTTCCATCGTAGAGAAATTCAACTTCAATGGGTATATAATAGATTTTATTCTCAAAATATGTCTGAAACAAGCTTATTTCACGCATCCTTGTTGCGTCTTTTTCAGTGGTAATAATTATTTTATTTTCGCTGGCAATGGCCTCAAATTCTTTTCGGATTTTCTCAATGTCTTTTGTTTCATAATAATGATGATCGCCATAGGCGAGTGAATTTAAGCTTTTTGCCCTTTTTTTCAAATGGTCTTTCAGAGGCTCGGGTTCTGCGATTCCGGATACCAGTAAAACAGCGCTTGTTTTTAATGCTTTTAATGTCATCACATCCTTTGAGTCCATGACATTCACCGGCAAGCCATATTTGAACGTTGTAAAAAACAGTTTCTGGTGAGGATATACCTTAAAGCGATGGGTCAACAAGCGACATTCGATGGGTTTGAGATTAGCCGGGCATTTTGACACAATGATGAAGTTTGCACGGTGCTTACTGAATTCAGGTTCACGAAGGTTCCCAACGGGCAGCATCCGATCCTCATCAATGGGGCGATTGTAATCAATCAGTAATATTGATAGTCCCGGGATTACCCTGCGATGCTGAAATGCATCATCGAGCAATATTGCATGAAAGGGAGTACTGGTTTGATCTCCTTCAGTTACAATTTTTTTTATGGCTTCCCTTCTATTGGCATCAACAACAACGGTCACATCCGGGAACTTGCTTTTAATCTGTTTTGGCTCATCCCCTATCTCAGCTGCACTTGAAGTTGTATCTGCAATGATATATCCTCTGGTTTTACGTTTGTAACCCCGACTTAATACAGCCAGACGAATGTTCTTGTTCAAAAGTTGCACAAGGTACTCGATGTGTGGTGTTTTTCCGGTGCCACCAACGGTTATATTACCAACAGATATTGTTGCTACATCAAACTTTTCTGATTTCAGTATCCCTGCATTGTATAAAACATTGCGCAGGGTCACCATTATCCTGAAAAGCAAAGAAAGTGGCCAAAGTAGTATCCCCAGCTTCCGTCGATC
>JBFHER010000058.1:0-17057 GCA_041584055.1 Bacteroidales bacterium | reverse complement strand
TTCTTCCGCAATACGGGCAAATTCAGGATACAATTCAGTCCATTCTTCGTTTTCTCCCTCAGCTGAAGCTTTCAGGTTTTCCATGGTTGTACCAATAATACCTGCAGGATAAGTGGCTGTTATTTCAACCGCACCACCTTCAAGAAATTTAAAGAAACGCTTTGCATGCTCTTTCTCATTTAAGGCTGTTTCCATAAAGATATCTGCAATTTGTTCCAAACCTTCTTTCTTGGCCTGCTTTGAAAAATAATCGTATCGCATACGTGCCTGTGATTCACCCGCAAAAGCCTTCAAAAGGTTCTGCTCGGTCTTTGTTCCCTTTAAACTATTCATTTTGTCAATTATTTAAATGATTTTATGTTCTTATGCACAAATTTAGTGAAGCATTTTACTTTTAAAAAGCAAGAATGTAATTTATACTAATTTTAAGTAATACCATAACAGACCAAACCACGCCTTATAAACACTCACTATAAATCGGTTACAAAAGTGTGATGTATTAATATTTGGCGCAGCATCTAGTCACAGCTCATTTGCGAATTGGGACCATACACGGATCAGGCATCCACTGATAAAGTCATAATAATTCTGGTTTTATAGACTTTCAATTCTTAAAGCCAAAAACCGCGAATCCTTAAAAACCGGACACAAAACATGTTTCTAAATGGGTTGAAACATATCTTTTGTTGCACCACAGGTCGGACAGGTCCAATCGTCAGGTATATCTTCAAATGGTGTTCCTGGAGGAATTCCTCCATCCGGGTCTCCAACTGCAGGATCATAGATATATCCACAAATCAGGCACTGATTACTTTCACCATCTTCACTTTCAGAAACTGAAGTTTCAAGCTTGGCTTTATCAATGTAAGTTGGGGCATTTCTAGGGGCAGCTCCTTTTTTAACCTTTCGATAATAATCATACGTTAGTGGGTCATCATTTTCTTTCAGCATCGCATTATCTAACACTTCTCCGATGAAAATAACATGTGAACCAACATCAATTTTTTGAGTTACCTTGCACTCAAACCATGCCACAGCATCTGTTAAAACAATCGGCACGCTAGTATGCTTCCCAAACTGATAGTCGACCCCTTTAAACTTATCATGTTTTTTTCCACTGGTATATCCAAACTCACCAACAATCTCAGCACTGGCGTTTTGCGACAACACTGAAACGGAGAAAACACCGTATTTTTCCAGAAGATCGATGGTATAATTATCTTTACTGCAACTGATGGCCAACTGTGGAGGGTTTGCTGTTACCTGAAATACGGTATTGCCCACATAACCATTATGAATGTTTTCATCCCCGGCACAAACCAAATACAGGCCGTACGAAACTTTATAAAATGCGTTGAAATCCATGGGGTAAATATTAAATGTTTAAAATTAGAAATTCAAAGGTCTAAATTAAACATTTTTATTGTGGACACATAACTCAAAAGAAATATCTATACAATAAATACAAATCGCAATGTTCTTTTAAACACTCTATTCCATAGATTTAAAACCTTCACCTAAAATCTCACGGGTATCGATCACCGTCACAAAAGCATTTTTGTCAATCTGATGGATATAGGCCTTCAAAGTCACCAGTTCCCGCCGGGATACAACCACAAAGATCACATTCTTTTCATTGCCGGTAAACATCCCCTCTCCTTTCAGGTAAGTCCCCCCGCGCTCCATGTCCTCAATGATGCGATCTCGGATTTCCTGATATTTATCTGAGACAATCATCAAAGCACTGTCGTAATTAAACCCTTTAATGGTTATATCGATCACCTGCCCCGTAATGTAAATGCACAACCAACTATACAACGGAATTTTCCAGTCCTTAAATATAACCAGGCCAAACAGTACAATAATAGAATCAACAATGATCAGTAATTGTCCCACAGGCAAACTTGAATATTTGGCCAGAATCATGGCAATAATATCAGAACCTCCGGAGGTTGCTCTGGATCTGAAAATCAAACCTAAACCAAATCCTATCAGGATAGCACCAAAAATGACAGATAGGAGAATCTCATTGGCCAAGCCCAGCGGATCATTCTCCCCTACAAAATAGGTTAAACCATCCATGAAAACAGAAGCAAGCACCATACCGACCACCGTTTTTAAGCCAAAGCGGCCTCCCAAAACACGGATCCCAATCAAGGTCAACGGGACGTTTACAGCCAAACCAAATGTACCAACGGGAATTGCTGGGACCAAATGATGAACTACAATTCCAATCCCATATACACCACCAGGAACAATGTTGTAAGGATTTATAAAGAACACAAATCCCGCGGCCAACAAAAATGCACCCACCACGATAAACCCATATTCAAGCGCCAGCTTTTTACTGGAAACAATCAACTTCATTTTCCAAAAAATTAACTCAGAAACTCCTGAAAGTTAAAACTGCTACAACGTCAACGACACAAGCAGTAAATTACAAATAAACACTTCTCTCTGATTATGCTGAACAAACCCAAAAACAAGAATCTGCTTTGAGGACGCATTGTCGGTTTCAACAACGATTTAATTTAAATTCCTAACCTTATGCAAGGCAAATCTAACAAAAGTCCACGAATCAAAACTATGATTTTAAACATGTCCTTTTAACACGCAAAAAATGCATCCAAGACCTTTGCTAACGAAAAAATTTCATTCATAACGCACAAAACAAGAATTTTTATTTTGAACGTCATTTTATATCTGATCTAAATAAAACGCCTATCCTTTTCATTATCAGCATTTAACATTTTAATTCGTACGTAAAAAAACGAACAAACGCGGCTTCAAGTGCATGAACAAAATAAAATAGTTCATTATGAATTCTAAATATTCATACATTTGTATGCAAATATATAGAAGCTTAGATGTCTATGTTTAAGAACTTACTAATCGTTATTTTATCTGTTTTCCTGTTATTGTTTTTTGTCATCATCACCCACAAGGAGGAACCGGTGAACATTAAACTTGAACAGTTGAAAATTGATCAGGCTATAAAACCAGCTGCATCTGTGCATCACAGTAAACTGAAGCCCTTACAGAAAGAGTTTAATTCTCCTCAGGAAGTAACAGAGGCCTGCCTGACGTGCCATACAGAAAGGCACAAAGAAGTGATGGCATCCAGCCACTGGAACTGGGAGCGTGTGTCATATGTTGAAGGTCGCGGACTGGAAAGTATTGGGAAAAAGAATATTCTAAACAACTTTTGCATTGGAGCACAAACAAATGAGCAGTCGTGTGCCAAATGCCACATCGGTTTTGGCATGTCTGATGATCATTTTGATTTTCAAAATGCCCGAAATGTGGATTGCATGGTTTGTCACGACAATAGCGAGGAGTACTTGAAGGGATCTGCGATGGCTGGTTATCCGGATCGTTCAGTGAACCTCACAAATGTTGCACAAAGTGTGGGTAAGCCGGGGAAAAGCAATTGTGGTGCTTGTCACTTCTACAGCGGTGGCGGAAACAACGTTAAGCATGGTGATTTGGAAGATGCATTGCTCAGCACAAGCAGAGATGTGGATGTTCATATGGCAGCCAATGGAATGGACATGGAGTGCGTTGCGTGTCACACCGCAGAGAACCATCAAATCAAAGGGAAGTTATATTCAGTGTCTTCAGGCAACACCGACCGGTCTACATGCACCCAATGTCACACATCTACCCCCCACCATGATGACTTATTAAACAGACACTTTGGGAAAATCGCATGTCAAACCTGTCATATTCCATATTATGCCAAGGAAAATGCAACAAAGATGTCCTGGAAATGGTCAGATGCCGGAAACTTAAAAGAGGGGCAACCTTTCCATCTTGACGATTCTCTTGGGAACCATTCCTATCTTTCCATCAAAGGAACTTTTGAGTGGCGTAAAAATGTTAAACCTGAATACATCTGGTTTAACGGAACGGCAGGTCATTATATCCTGGGTGATGTAATTGACACGATTCCTGTTCAAATGAATACCTTGTTTGGATGGCACGACGATCCAAACTCCAAAATAATACCTGTAAAGGTACACCGCGGTGATCAGATTTATGATTCCAAACGAAACATTTTGATTCAACCAAAGTTGTATTCTGCAGAAAAAGGCGACAGTGCTTTTTGGATGGATTTTGACTGGAACAAAGCTGCTGCAGCTGGCATGAAACGAATTGGCATGGAGTACAGTGGTGAATATGGCTTTGTTAACACAGAAATGTACTGGCCTGTGAATCACATGGTGAGTCCAAAATCTGAAACGGTTTCCTGTGCAGAATGTCATACGCGAAACGATGGACGTCTGGCCAATTTAAAAGGCTTTTATGTTCCCGGG
The DNA here is from genome assembly GCA_041584055.1 of Bacteroidales bacterium. GTDB lineage: Bacteria > Bacteroidota > Bacteroidia > Bacteroidales > UBA5342 > JBFHER01. The sequence goes on along the minus strand of JBFHER010000058.1, from coordinate 12,741 downwards.
CGTGATCATAATGCAACACTCGACAAATTGAGCATCCTTGTTTTATTGCTTTCCATCGGAGGCATCATAATTCATGCAACAGCGCGGGTTATCACAGCCCTTAAAAAAGAAGATGTTCCAACACAAATCATCGATTACGAAGATATCGACATCGAAAAATCATAAGAAATCAGGCATGAAAAAAGTATATATATACAAAGGATTTGAGCGTTTCTGGCACTGGACCCAGGCCTCACTGATTATGTTTTTGGCTGTGACCGGGTTTGAAATCCACGACACCATTCATATTTTTGGTTTTGAAAAGGCTGTACAGTTCCATTCTTTTGCCGCAATTGCTTTGTTAGCCCTTATTGTTTTTGCCATTTTCTGGCATGTGACCACGGGAGAGTGGAAACAATACATCCCTACAACAAGCAAATTGAAAGAACAGATCTTGTACTATTCTCTGGGCATGTTTAAAGGGGAACATCACCCGACAAAAAAAACAGAATTAAGTAAAATGAATCCCCTTCAAAGGATTATTTATCTTGGATTCAAACTGGTTCTGATTCCCATTGTAGTGATCTCGGGCATCATGTATATGATGCACAAAACAATCGATGAAAACGACATGGTAATAATCAGCGATTTCAAGCTGGAGTCTATTGCAAACTGGCATACACTTGGAGCATTTCTGCTGATCATCTTTTTGGTCGTTCACGTCTATATGACAACCACAGGCCACACATTGACCAGCAACATTAAAGCTATGCTTACGGGTTGGGAAGAACTTGAAGAGGAGGACGAGACCAGTGGAGTCACAAAAACAAAGAATAAAAACGCAAAAAACACCTGACATGAAACCAAAAGCTTACATGAATCCATACCTGGCCGGCGTACTGCTTGGACTGGTATTAACGGCGTCTGTTTTTATCACCGGACGGGGACTGGGTGCCAGTGGCGCATTCAAGAGTGTTGTTGTGGCTTCTGTAAATGAAGTGGCCCCAAAACATGCAGAAACGGAACAGTTTTATAAAGAATATAACGACACACATGAAGGAAGCCCCATGCGTTCATGGCTTGTTTTTGAAGTCCTGGGTGTGGTGATCGGTGCTTTTTTCTCAGGTATTATCTCTGACAGATCAGGCTTACGTCTTGAAAAAGGACCACGGGTTAAAAACAGTACACGTGTGGCAGGAGCAATCATTGGAGGGCTATTGTTTGGATTGGGATCTCAACTGGGACGCGGTTGTACAAGCGGCTCTGCATTAAGTGGCATGGCAGTAATGTCCTTTGGCGGAATCATTACCATGCTCGCAATTTTTGGATCAGCCTATGCGCTGGCATATTTCTTTCGTAAACTTTGGCTAAAATAATTAACTATGGCACCATTAGTTCCGGATATTATTGGAAATGAGTTTAATTTCATCATCGCACTGATCATTGGCATTGGTTTTGGTTTTGTGCTGGAGCAGGCCGGTTTTTCATCAACAAAAAAACTCGTTGGCCTTTTTTACGGATACGATTTCACAGTCTTAAAAGTGTTTTTCACAGCAGGTGTAACTGCCATGATCCTCATATCCGGCTTGTCGCATCTTGGCTTGCTTAACCTTGAGTTGATTTATATTAATCCTACATTTTTATGGTCTGCCCTTTTAGGTGGAGCGATCATGGGTGGCGGATTTATAATCGGTGGATTTTGCCCCGGCACAAGCGTGTGTGCTGCTGCAATTGGAAAAATCGATGGAATGCTATTCGTTTTGGGATCTGTATTTGGAATTTTTATTTTCACAGAAGGTTATCCTCTGTTTGAGACCATTTACAATGCAGAAAATTGGGGTGATGTACTGATGTATGATCAATTGGGAATGTCAAGAAATCTTTTTGCGGTTCTTCTAACTATTGTTGCAGTTGCGGCCTTCTTTTTTACCTCAAGAATAGAGAACAAGGTGAATAAAATTCCAAACAAGATCGGTCGTAAAAAACTAATATATTATGGTTCACTTGTTTCTCTGGGCCTGGTACTTCTTTTATTGATTGTTATCACTCCGGATAAGAATGAACGCATTCAACGACAAATTGAAGATGCTCAAATGCAGGCAAAATGTACGGTGAAAGAAATCACCTCCGACAAGCTTGCTTACGAACTCACGAACAATTATTATAAAATCAATCTGATTGACGTACGTACACCGGAAGCCTTCGAAGCATACCACTTACCTCTGGCTATTAACATCCCTTTGGAAAATATGCTTAACAGCGAATACCGACAAATTTTCACCCAACATCATAAAATCAACGTGTTTTATGCAGATGTGGAGACCACGGCTAAAATGGCTTGCTTAAAAGCGCGCTTCATTGGAAAATCACAAAATTTTGTATTAAATAGTTCCACTCAGGAATTCAAAAGCATGTATTTTGATATGAGTGAACCCCTTGCTGTAGATGCTTCAAAAGAACAGCGGAGTATTTATAACTTCCGAGTACAATCCGGAAAGCACATAAAGGCGCTCGAGGAATCCCTTAAAAGCTCAAGTCAACCCATCGAGAAGAAAACAAGAAAAGTTCAGGGAGGTTGTAGCTAGGCATTATTTTGACGATAAAAACATACAGGGATTGTTTCCTGTGAATCCAAAACTTGCGTCAGGAAAACTTGTTGAAAAGTATTTTGCGTGTAAATCTTACGATAAATAGAATTAAAATCAAGCATAGATTTAAAACGGTAAAAATCTAATTGCCTGTATATAACGTACGCGCGTACTATATATATGTATTCCATTTAAGTGTTAAAACCACTCGTTTTACAGACCTCAACAGAATAAATAAATAATTATCCCGTTTTTTTTGTAGCATTTGCAAAAACGGGATTGCTTATTTGCTTTATTTATTAATTTTGCACTTACCCGTATTATTGGGAAACCCTTAGGATAATTGAAACGATTGGACCAAAATAAAATATTTAAAATATACCATTTGATAAAACGAACGGTACTTTTAGCAACAGTACTGCTGTATAGCGGTGCTGTACAGGCTCAAATGGACCCTCAGTTCACATCAAACATGTTCAATTTATTGACCTCAAATCCGGGCAAGGCAGGCTCGACGGGAAGGATGAATGCAGTTGGCTTAACACGAAATCAATGGGTTAACTATGGAGCCAGCTCTTCTAATGTCGCTACCAGTACCGCTTACAAGGTTGTAAATCCAACCACATACGTTGCAAGTTTGGATGCGAATGTTAAGATATTGAAACAAGAAAGTGGTGTTGGCATAACTTTTATTGAGGAAAATTTAGGTTTGGTTAACAATTTATCAATTAATTTTATATATTCGTACCGTAAAAAGTTGTGGAATGGGACCCTTGGAATTGGTCTCGCTGCAGGCATCATAAATAATACCTGGAACGGAGACCAAATTTACATTCCGGAAGGAGATTGGATCGATGACATCAGTTACCTTGATGAGTACAGCAGTATTGAGTCACAACTTGGAAATGAATTTATAGACACCAAATTCGACATGAGTTTGGGAACGTTCTTTGAAAATGAAAAATTTTATGCCGGAGTTTCGGCAACGCATCTATTTAGGCCGGAACTTGAAGTGTCTGAAGAAAGTGGTTATTATCTGTTTTTCAATAGAAATTACTATATTTCGGGCGGGTATAAACACCAACTTGAAGCCAATCCTAAGTTTGAGTTAATTCCATCTTTATTCTTCAAAACTGACGGAATTACCTTTCAAACGGATTTGAATTGCAATGTGTGGTATGATAATACATATTACGGAGGATTAACATACCGTTTACAAGATGGCATTGCATTTTTACTTGGTGCAAAATTAAGAAATGGATTAATGGTTGGTTACGCGTTTGACCTGACCACATCCAGATTAAACTATGGGACTTACGGGTCTCATGAAATCGTTATAGGTTATGCATTTGATTTAAGTGCGAGCAAACAAAAGAGTAAATATAAAAGTATTAGGATATTATAAATTTAAGCCACTCATGAGTATGAAACGTTCAATTGGGGTATATGTGGTTCTTTTAGTTTTGCTGTTTGCATCATGTAAAAATGATGGCAACGGTGAACTTAGGGACATCAAACAAAAATACTGGAGTGAACCGAATCCTTACGGAATGTTATTTGTTGAGAAAGGATCGTTTGATATGGGACCAAACGATCAAAATGCATTTTGGGCATTTAACTCTATGAACAAAAAGGTAACCGTTGAATCGTTCTTTATGGACGAATCTGAAATCACGAACAACGAATACAAGCAATTTGTTGGCTGGGTGCGTGACAGCGTTGTAAGGAACTTCATTTTTCACCGCATCAAGGATAATTCAAGCGGCAATGCATCTTACCCATCCTTAAATCAGGCACTAAGTATCAATTCAGGCGGCGGAGCTCCTGCCCAACTAAGCAATCAGGAAATTAAACTACTGGAATCCACCATTGACTTATTTCAAACGGTTGATAATAAACAGAAGCTCGTTTTCTTTTACACCCGTGGAGCCAGAAAAATTCCCGCTTTAAACTGGGACACTAAATTTGAGGAACAAAAATTTCAGGAGCATCTTTCATCCTATCTGACAGACACCCTGGTACAATCTTTGCCAGGTGTTGGTGCAACAGGGGCACCATCTCAAAATATTTTAATTCATCAACTAATCAAGCCATACTTTTCAAAATTCTATCGTGAAGATCCTGTGAACGGGAAACGCATTGATTTAAATAATGATGTATACATTGGAGATCAGTTCAATACGGATCTTCTGAATTATTCATACAGCTGGGTTGATTACAATCAGGCATCACTGAAAAGCAATCAGTTTGACCCCTTGCAAGGACAATATCCGAATCCATCTGAACGATTTGAAGCGATGTTTGGTCGCAAACTAACAGATGCCGACTCTACGCGTTTCCCTGAATTCTTTATTAGAAAACAGGAATCAAGCATTTCTCCAGACGGGAAAATTTCCAACTGGAGTAAGATGGTACAACTATCCAGTCGCAACGATTTTGTAATGTCCAAAACCCTGCAGGTATATCCTGACACACTTTCAATCATCCGTGACTTCTCATATTTCTCATACAACGAACCCATCGCGAAGATGTATTTCTCTCATCCAGGATACTCAAACTATCCAGTCGTTGGTGTTACATGGGAACAGGCTGAAGCATTCTGTCACTGGAGAACGCAACTCAAAAACTCCTTTCAAAAGAAAACCGGTGAACCAATTGTTCAGGATTACCGCTTGCCTTTAGAATCTGAATGGGAATATGCTGCACGTGGTGGTCGTCGTTCTGCAATGTATCCATGGGGCGGTTATTACACACGGAAGGCCAATGGTTGTTTTCTTGCAAACTTCAAACCAGGAGCTGGAGAATATGTTGATGACAATTACATTTATCCGGCCGAAATTAAAAGCTATCCGCCAAATGATTTTGGATTGTTTGACATGGCTGGAAATGTTTCGGAATGGACCTTATCATCTTACAAAGAAAACACACTGGCTTTCGCACACGATTTAAATCCTGATTATCAGTACAATGCAACTCAGGATGATCCTGCAGCCCTGAAGCGAAAAGTGGTTAAAGGTGGATCGTGGAAAGACATTGGATTCTTTTTGCAATGTGGACAAAAAACATTTGAGGTACAGGATGAAGCCAGATCTTACATTGGCTTCCGCTGTGTCAGATCATTTATCGGACCTTATTAATAAAAATTAAACGAACATAGAAATGGGAATTTTTAGTAAAATTTATTTTGGTATATCAAATACCATTACAACCGATCAGGGAAAGCTGATAACTGGTTTCGCGTACGGAATTGGAGCTTCTATTGTGATTATCGGTGCCCTGTTTAAGATTCTACACCTGAAAGGAGCGGAAGAGATGTTGATGTTGGGGATGGGTGCAGAAGCTTTTCTGTTCGCTCTTGGATCATTTGAGCCACCCCATAAGGAATATGACTGGTCATTGGTTTATCCGATATTAAGTATGGGACATGGTCATTTGCCCGGCGGAGAAGATGTACCGCCACCAGATACAACGGTTCGAACCAGTGGTGCTGCCCCTACTGCCGGTGTTGCAACGTCTGTGAATATCGACATGCCTGCATTTAAGAAAGAGGATGCTGAAAAGCTATCCAATGGCATTCAGAAATTAACCGATACTGCATCAATGTTAAATGATTTGTCGGATGCATCTGTATCTACAAACAAATATATTTCTGCATTGGACAATGCTGCTGCGTCTGCTGACTCACTGTCTCAGGTTCAGGAAAAAGGAGCTGTCGCTGTGGAAAAAGCATCAGAGAATTTTAGCCAGTCTTACGACAAAGTTGTGACAGCTTTTGAATCTTCCTTAAGCGCTGTAAACACAAAAAGCGCTGAGGCATTCTCAAAAGCAACAGAAGGCCTGACAGCTGCCTACAAATCAGCTTCTGAGTCTCTAAAGGCAAATATTGATTCGGTCAATGGAACAACCAAAGAAATGCAATCATCTCTGAAAGGAATCAGTTCACAGCTGGGACAAATTAACTCAGTTTATGAAATGCAGTTGAATAGCTTAAATGAGCAGTTGGCTGAAAACAAAGCACAACTGAATTCAGCAAAAGCCATCAATTCCAGCCTGACCTCAGCCGATACATCTTCGAAAGCGGCTGCAGCAGACCTGACCGCCTTTAGCGCTGAATCAGCAAAACTAAAACAACAAATTACGGATCTAAATGCTGTTTACGGAAATATGTTGAACGCATTAAACGTAGTAGCTTAACAATCGCAATTATAAAGAAGAATTAGATGGGTGCTAAGAATTGTCCAGAAACGCCGCGACAGAAAATGATTGGGATGATGTACCTCTTCCTGACAGCGATGTTGGCACTAAACGTTTCCAGTGAAGTATTGAATGGTTTTGGCAAGGTGGACGAAAGCCTTAGGAGCAGTGTTGAAAGCTTTGATAAAAGAAACACTTCCGTTTATGATAATCTGAAGACACGCTATGGTTTCAATAAAAACAAAGTTGAATATTGGCTGAATTCGTCACAACAGGTTAAACTTAAAACGGATTCGTTATTCGAAGTTATCAGAAACTACAAATGGGATATTGTTATAGATGCTGATGGATTGCCTGATACAACTTCGCGCATTGGTGAGGTAGTTCATATCGGGGCAAAAGATAACATTGATGCACCTACAAGAATTATGATTCCGGCAGCAGTCAGACAAGAAAAACAGAAAGGTTATATTTTAAGACAGAAGTTGTTGGCACATCGGGATTTTATGTTGAGCCTTCTTGAAGATGCAACAGTGAATCACAAAGCAAAGGTTGATTCTTCGTTGATTAATTCGGTCAACACTTATCTCACCCCTAAAAAAGAAAAAGGGCATGACGACGGTGAAGAGAAAGAATGGGAAGAAACATATTTTTCCCACATGCCTGTATCCGCATCTGTTGTGTTACTTTCTAAGTTGCAGAATGATATAAAAGATGTTGAGTCATTAATGATCAACTATTTCACAAATCAGGTGGATGCAAATGATTTTAATGTAAACAAGCTTCAGGCCTTAATTATTCCTGAATCCAATTACATTATTCGAGGAGGAAGCTTTAAAGCAAAAATTTTATTGGCCGGTGAAGACACAACAAAAGCAACAAAGATTGTTGTTGATGGAATACCTCTTCCTTCCTCTAAAATGGGTATTTATGAACGTGTTTGCAACGAGGTAGGAACCTTTCCCATAAGTGGAAGGTTGATTTACACAAATAAAGATAACGAAGACATTCCATTGAGCTTTTCAACAGAATTTAAAGTTGAAGAACCCTCTGCAACTGTTTCTGCGACAAAGATGAATGTGCTTTATGTGGGTGTTGAAAATCCTGTAAGTATTTCCGTACCCGGTGTTGCCAGTCAGGATATTTTTCCCACAATTTCAAATGGTACGCTCAAAAAGGTGAGTGGTGGTAATTACATTGCAATTCCGGCAAAACAAAGTACTGCCCCTGCAATTATTACAGTGAACGCTACCATTAATGATCAAAAAGTTAAAATTGCAGATCATCCATTTCGTGTAAAACTCTTACCTGATCCACTTCCTTTCTTTTTCCTTGAGGAAATCAGTGCAGATGCTAGCGGAAATATTGTTACAGTTCCAAAAGTGACGAATGAATCTTCTCTGCCAATCACTTCCGTGGGTTCCATGCGAGGATTGAAAGCAGAACTGAAGGATTCGGAGTTCGAAGTAAAATATGAGATTAAAGGTTACAGCATTATTTTAATCAACAAGAATGGTAACTCCTATCCTGAAACAGTCTCAGGAAATGAATTCACACCAGCAATCAAAAACTTCCTGAATAACAATTTCAGAGGAGACATCGTAATCAAAAACATTAAAGCAAAAGGTCCGGATGGTTTAGATCGTGATTTACCGGCCCTTTTTACAACAATAAATTAAAAAGATTATCATGAATAAGAATCTGTTAATCATCGCATTGCTTGCCATCTTTCAGATTGGAGTGTTTGCACAACAAGCTTCCTTAAAAGGGGATGTCCCATTGTCATATGTTTCAGAAAACGAGTACGATATTGACAACACATTTGAATACAAAGTGTGGCGTACCTTATCTTTAAGTGTAAAAGCAAATCAGCCTTTAAAGCTTCCTGTTCAAAAATCAAAGGATAGAAAGAACCTTGGGATGGTTATACTTGAAGCAATTACGGATGAATATGACCCATTGAATGTATTTGAATACAGCGATAAAGAAATGGAATATGATGTAAAAACATCAGGAACTATTTTTAATTATTTCAATATTAAAAATGCGTACGAAAGAAAGTATGCCATTCTTGAAGTTCCAAATTCAGATAATCTGAAACTGGTTGATAAAACGGATCAAACAATTACATTTGATGTTCACAAAGACAGCCTTGTTCAAAAAATGAGTGATTTCTTTGATAAAAACTCAATTGATGTGATCTTCTCTGAATTCAGCAGCCAGATTTATCGCTATGACATTTATGAAGTATGGATCTTCAACAAACGCTATTCAACTTTCAAATCTGAAATAAGGGCTATTTCACCATACATCTATGAAGCAACTGGAGGAACAAGAACCCCTGTGGCAATTGGATGGATTCCTTTTAAAGATTTAAGAAGATACATGGTACAGGTGCCAATCAAATTGTCTGACATGCATGCAAGTAAGGGACTGGGTCAATACAGTATGGATGCTTATTTTACATCAAGACTTTACAGAGGAGACATCATTGAGGCAGAAAATCTGCAGGGGAAAAAGATGTTGGACATGGCAAAATCCAGAGCTGAAGTGCTAAAATTAAGAGAACAAATTGAAACAGACCTTGTGAACCTGGAGCAGGATATCTGGGAATACTAAGATTTGTTTAAACAATATAAAAAAGTCGGCAAATAGCCGGCTTTTTTTTGTTTTCCCCTGCTATATCCTATACGCATCAATATTCAGAATACTTTAAAATAACCTGTAATCCAGGTCAAGCCTCCGGCACCTGTTTCATGGATAAAGCAATGCGCTTGCGTTGCATATCTACAGAAAGCACAGATACTTTCACATGCTGCTGCAGTGAGACTTCTGTGGTGGGATCATCAATGAATTTATCTGCAATTTCAGACACGTGTACCAATCCATTTTCTTTGATTCCCAAATCAACGAAGGCACCAAATTTTGTAATGTTTGTTATTACACCCGGTAAAATCATCCCTGCTTTTAAATCAGTGATGGATCTTATGGTTTCGTCAAAAGAAAATACTTTGGCAGATTTTCTGGGATCTCTGCCAGGTTTTTCCAATTCCGCTAGGATGTCCTGCAATGTTGGAAGTCCTATTGATCCTGTGCAGAACTTTTCCAACCTGATCCCTTTAAGCAATTCTTTGTTTGCAATCAATGAAGCAACTTCTTTCCCCAAATCATTCGCCATTGCTTTTACAATATGATAGGATTCAGGATGTACTGCAGAATTATCCAGAGGGTTCTCAGCATCCGGGATTCTCAAAAACCCTGCGCACTGCTCGTAGGTTTTATTCCCTAAGCCGGAAACAGCCAGTAAATCCTTGCGTGCTTTAAACGCACCACTCGTTTTTCGATGAGCCACGATGCGCTCTGCAAGCTTTGGTCCCACACCGGAAACATAACTCAGCAAATGTTTCGAAGCTGTGTTCAGGTTCACCCCCACATGGTTCACACAGGATTCCACAACCCGATCTAAACTTTCCTTTAATTTTGTTTGATCAATGTCGTGTTGATACTGCCCCACACCAATGGATTTTGGATCTATCTTCACCAGTTCTGCCAGTGGATCCATCAATCTGCGGCCAATGGATACTGATCCTCGCACCGTAACATCAAACTCAGGGAATTCTTCCCTTGCAATCTTGCTTGCCGAATAAACTGATGCCCCTGCCTCACTCACAACAAATACTTTCACTTCCCGATCGAAACGCATGCTCTGAATGAAATGCTCTGTCTCACGACTTGCTGTTCCGTTTCCGATAGAAATCGCTTCAATATTAAACATCTCAATCAGGCTTGAAACCTTTTTCATGGCCAGTGACCGTTGATTTTGAGGAGGATGTGGGTAAATGGTTTCATTGTGTCGTAAATTCCCCTGTTCGTCAAGGCAAACAACTTTACACCCAGTCCTGAAGCCCGGATCAATTGCCAATATACGCTTTTGCCCCAAAGGCGGCGCAAGGAGCAATTGTCTGAGATTGGAAGCAAACACCTTGATTGCTTCCAGGGATGCCTTTTCTCTGGATGCTGCTGCAAATTCTGTTTCAATGGAGGGCTTCAACAATCGTTTATAGGAGTCTTTGATGGCCAGAGCAACCTGTTCGCCGGATGCATTGTTTGAACGTACAAAATACTTTTCAAGATGAAATATTGGAGATGCCTCCTCAGGCGCGATGGAAACACGAAGAATCCCCTCAGATTCAGCTCGTCTAATGGCCAGCAAGCGATGAGATGAAACTCTTTTTAAGGATTCATCAATTTTAAAGTAATCACGGTATTTGTCACCTTCCTCTTCTTTCCCTTTAATTACCTTTGCAGTCAAACGGGCGTTTTTATCAAAACTCCGACGAACAATGCTTCTTGCCACTTCATGTTCGTTCACCCACTCAGCAATAATATCCCGTGCTCCATCCAATGCTTCTTCTGCACTTTCCACCTCTTTGTTGATGAATCGCAATGCACTGCCCTCCACATCCGTCACATGTTGCTTCATAAGCAGCTTCGCCAGGCCTTCCAGGCCCTTTTTACGGGCCATCTCCCCGCGTGTTTTACGCTTGGGCTTATATGGCAGATAAATGTCCTCCAAATCTCTTAAAACAAAGCAATCCTCAATCCTCTTTTTGAGATCATCGGTCAGTGCACCCTGTTCCTTTATGGTTTCTAAAATTGAAACCTTTCGCTTTTCCAACTCGTTGTAGCTGTTGAGTCTTATTTTGATATCTTCCACCTGGACCTCATCCAGACTTCCGGTCATCTCCTTTCGGTAGCGACTTATAAATGGAATGGTTGAGCCATCATTCAACAGATAAATCGTATTTTGAACCTGAGACTCAGAGAGGTTCAAGTCATTGCATATTAGTTTTAGGATTCGGTCGTTCATCATAAAAAACAATTCCCCATTAACATTTCATCCATTTAAAAACTGTACCAAACATATAATGATGCACACTTTTTGAAGCATGGTTTCCAAACTGGGATTAAAATCTCCTTCAGGTCAAAAATAACAAAATTCAATGGAGAGTACGCATACCTTGCAGAATTATACGCTCAGACATAGTCAAATTCCAACTCCATTTGAAAAGGGCCCTGCGCACCATCAAAATGCAGGCCAGACACAGTAACTCCCAATAAGCGAACTGGTTTAATCAGCAAGTTATCAGCTTCGAGCAGCTCATTTGCGGCACTAAGAATCATCGCCTTTTCACGAATGAAGCGGGAATAGGTCTTGCTACGGGTTATTTGCTCAAAATCATTGTACTTTACTTTCACAGTAACCGTCTTACCTGACGCTCCGGAACGTTTCATTCTTGCAAATACGATGTCAACAATTTCAGACAGTTCCCTTTTTAACTCGATCAGACCAACTTTGTCTTTTGCAAAGGTATCTTCTGCCCCGATTGATTTTCGGATTCGGTTTGGCTCAACCGCTCGTCTGTCTATTGCCCGTGCAATATTGTAATAATACGCCCCTGATTTTCCGAATAAACGTATCAACTCACGCTGCTCCATCTTTTTCAGGTCGCCACCATTAAAAACGCCAAGCTTGTGAAATTTTCGGGCTGTCACTTTACCCACACCAAAAAATTTATCAATTGAAAGTTGCTCTACAAAAGCTTCAGCTTCCTTTGGTTTAATAACGAAAATTCCATTCGGCTTATTCATATCTGACGCGACCTTTGCGAGAAACTTGTTCACAGATACACCGGCAGATGCCGTTAGCTCAGTTTTTTCAAATATCTTTTCCCTGATTTCTTTCGCGATAAGCGTTGCTGAAGGTAACTTTCTTTTATTTTCAGTGACATCTAAAAAAGCCTCATCCAAGGATAGTGGTTCAACCAGATCCGTATAATGATGAAAGATTTCGCGAATTTGTGATGATACTTTTTTATAAGCTTCAAATCGTGGCGGAGTAAAGATGAGATGAGGACATTTTCGCTTTGCTGTGACGGATGGCATTGCAGAAAATACACCATATTTCCGGGCTTCATAA